>DATBMP010000246.1:0-15179 GCA_036554845.1 Pyrinomonadaceae bacterium | reverse complement strand
TTGCTCTCGAATGAGGTGTTCGCAGCGTTTGTTTGAGATTCTAGAATTTGGAATTTGGGATTTGGAAATTCGAATTTGGAATTTGGGAGTTTGGAGTTTGAACAACACTGCCAGCACAGATTTCAGGATTGAGAAGGGTGGTTTACCCCGTAGATGCGATTGCGGCGAATGGGTGGTTTGCGACAAGCTTCAAATCAGCTTTAGCAATCGCAACTTCGGGGGTAAACCACCCTTCCCAACCTGAAATCTTGTGCTGGCAGTGTTGTTCAAACTCCAAATTCCAAATTCCAAACTCCAAATTCCAAATTCCAAATTCCAAATCCGAAATCCGAAATCCGAAATCCGAATTTCCAAATCCGAAATTCCAAATTCCAATGCGTAACCTCGTAATCGCAATCGATGGTCCATCCGGTGCCGGTAAGTCCACGCTCGGTCGAATGCTCGCGCGTGAATTGGGCTTGCTCTACATCGATACGGGCTCGATGTACCGCGCGGTAGCCTTGGCCACTATCGAGTCCAGCATCAGTGCGAGCGATGATGTTGCGGTTGGTTCTCTGGCTAAGCGTATTGACATCGATCTGGCGGGAGATCCGCATTCGCTGCGAGTCACGCTTGAAGGACGTGATGTGACCGACTTGATTCGCAGTGAAGAGGTCACAGACATGTCTTCAATCATCTCGGCCATTCCGGCGGTGCGAAGGGCAATGGTGGAACGACAACGCGAGTTGGGAAAACGTGGAGCCGTGCTCAACGGTCGGGACATTGGTACGGTAGTGTTCCCCGATGCCGACGTGAAGTTCTTTCTCACCGCATCACCACAGGAACGGGCGGAGCGCAGGTTCATCGAGGATCGCGAACAGAATCCCAATGTCAGTTTTGAAGAAACGTACGCCGACATGTCGGAAAGAGATCGACGAGATACAACTCGCTCGGACTCACCACTGAAGATTGCCGATGATGCAATTGTCGTTGACTCTTCAGGATTGTCCATCGAGGAAGTGCTCCAGTTAATGTTGAATCATGTAAGCGACCGATTGGCACGACTCCAGAATTGAAGGGCCAGTTAAGCTAAGTATGTTCACTGGAATTATTGAAGAGCTGGGCCATGTAAGGTCCATTGACTATCGTGGCGAGGATGCTCGCATCGTAATCGAAGCTCACTCAGTCACTGATGGGGCGAACGAAGGTGACTCGATTGCTGTCAATGGTGTCTGCCTGACCGCTCTTGATCTGAAACCTGACTCGTTTGCTGCCGACTGTTCGAAAGAGACACTCGAGCGGTCAACTTTGGGTCGGCTTAAACCCGGCGCGCCTGTGAACCTGGAACGAGCGGTGACGCCAACAACCCGTCTTGGTGGGCATATCGTCCAGGGACACGTCGATGCCCGCGGGAAGTTCTTGCAGGTGATCGAACATGATGGTTCGTGGACGGTGCGAATCGGGTATCCGAAAGAGGTCGGACGTTATCTGGTCCATAAAGGCTCAGTCTCGGTTGAAGGTATCAGTCTGACAATCGCTGTTCTCGCAAGCGACTATTTTGAGATTGCGGTGATTCCGAAGACGTGGGAAGTCACGAATCTCGCGCATTTGAAATCGGGCGAAGAAGTGAATCTTGAAGTTGACGTGATTGCCAAGTACGTGGAGCGTCTACTCCGGGATCGGCAAGATGAATAAGAGTAGAGAACCTCTATCCCGTGCTCGTTTCGTTGACGCCACTTGCTTGTCTCGTTGGTATTGAAGTGATCTGTGCTCCGTAGGAGCGAGATGTTTATAGCCCTGAAACACTCGAACACCGTCGCTCCACTGGGAGCGAAATGTTCCCTCATTTGCGTCCATTGCGCTCCTCTGGAGCGCGCGTGCGGTATCGCCCTGCAAGCTATAAACATCTTGCTCCGCCGGAGCCAAGACTGGTGCGCCAAGTAAGTTGATGCAATCACGTTCTTGCCACCAGGACGCGAATGGGAATCTTGGATGCCCCGGGCCTGGAGAGGCCAAATCGAATTTGGATGCCACGAGCTTGTCCCGTTGGTACTTCAGCTACAAGGAAGCCGAACCGAATCTGGTTGCCCGTGGCATCGAGGCAAGCCCGTCAGATCAAACTGAACCTATATAGTTAGCAGATACGGTCGAAAAAATCGGGCCTTTCAGGTAACATGGACTCACTTTAATCCCCGATTAGATCTCCCATCTTGAACAAGCGATCTCTAATCTGGAAGCCGAAAAAATCCGAAACGCCCATGCCATTTGCGCCAATCGAAGAAGCCGTCGCTGACATCCGCGAAGGCCGCATGATTATTATTGTTGATGACGAAGATCGCGAGAATGAAGGCGATCTCGTCTGCGCTGCTGAAAAGACCACGCCAGAAGTGATCAACTTCATGGCGCGTCATGCCCGTGGCCTCATCTGCCTTCCGTTAACTGAGGATCGCTGCGACGAACTTCATCTAACGACGCAGGTCGCCGATAACACTTCTTATCTCGGCACAGCCTTCACGGTCTCTATTGACGCGCGCAAAGGCGTGACCACCGGAATCTCCGCGGCGGATCGGGCGACGACAATTCTTGCTGCTGTCGATCCCAACACGAAACCTCAGGAACTCGCTCGGCCCGGCCATATCTTTCCCTTGCGAGCAAAGAAGGGCGGGGTTCTGGTCCGTCCCGGTCAAACCGAAGCCAGCGTGGACATCGCTCGCATCGCAGGTCTTTATCCCGCGGGTGTGATCTGCGAAATCATGAATGAAGATGGAACGATGGCGCGCTTGCCGCAGTTGGAAGCGTTCTCAGCGACCCACGGTTTGAAGATGATTACAGTCGCCGATCTGGTCAGGTATCGCATCAGCAAAGAAACGTTGGTGAAGCGTGTTGCCGAAACGGATCTGCCAACTGTCTATGGAAGGTTCCGCGCGATCGCATACGAGAACATCATCAATGGCGACGTTCATCTCGCGATGGTGATGGGGAACGTCAATACGCTCGAGCCGGTGCTCGCACGTGTGCACACTGAGAATGTCACCTGTGACATGTTTGGCAGCCTGATCGATGACACGGGATTTCAACTGCACGCTGCGCTTGAAAGGATCGCTGCCGAAGGCCGAGGCGTTGTACTTTATTTAAGACAGCGCGAACACAGTCTTGATCTCGTGAATCAGTTGCGTACCTACGCTCTGATGCAAGAGCGCGAATTAACCAAGCAAGAGGCGAGTTTAGAGACGGGTTATGGTGTCTATCGCGATTACGGCGTAGGCGCGCAGATCCTTCATGACCTCGGCCTCAGACGTATTCTGCTACTCTCCAACCATCCCCCCAAAGTGGCTGCGTTAGAAGGCTTCGAACTCGAGGTCGTCGGCAATGTTCCGTTGGGCGAGCCAGCACATCTCAAGAGTGGTTCGTCAAACGATCCCGGGCAGAAAAACCGGCAACATACCTGACGCGAATGGCCCCTCGAGTATGGACCACGAGCCCTGGTCCTATACTCGGTTTGATATTTCACGAGGCTCGTTTTAGGCTTTCAAAGCTCTCCTCCAGAATTCGGTTTCTACGTGGGCCGCATGGGCGGCTTCAGCGTTATGAGTGTAGACGATCGCGAGAAAACTACGCCCGAACCGGGAGAGAAGTCTTTACCGCCTTCGCGCCGCCGCCGCCGTTATCTCAATCGACGCAATGTTGTGATTGCTACGATTGCAGCATCCATCGGAGTGGTCGCACTGATCCTGCTTATCGTTCTTGTCTATCGTCTCGGTTACGTCGACCACTACGTTGCGGGGCAGATCAAAAATACATTTGCGAACTACGGCATTCGCGCTGAGATCGGAGAGTTTCATGCCGGCTTTCCGCCGAACAAGGTTGAGATGTCGGGACTGGAACTCTATGACAAACAAACAGGTGAAAGACTGGGCAAGATCGATCGACTCACCGCCACAATCCGTATCGAAGATCTTTACGAACTTAGTCTCACGCGCAACATCGATCTTCGGGACTTAACTATCGAAGGACTTGAAGCATGGGTGACCTTTGATGAACAAGGTCGCTCGAACTTCCGCAATATTCATATTCCGCCTCCCGAACCCAATCGTCGCATCCTGTTCTCGTATTCAACCGCACGCGTCGAACTCAAGAATGGAGTCATCCATTACGGCGATGCCCGTCATGAGATCTCTGGCACGGCCCGAAATCTCACTGCAGTAATTCAACCCGACGATCCCAATCATCCAACCGAGAGTTGGATGAATACGGTAACGCTGTCGGCCAACGATTCAACATTTACCTACGACGGGCGACCGGTTAACGATATCGACGTGCAGTTGCGTGGGCGAGTTAATCAATCTCGTGCCGAGATTCATGAATTGGTAATTCAATCACCAATTGCCGAAACAAAGTTGCAAGGCACGATGGATGATTGGCGGGCTCTGCGGTATCAGATGAACATCACCTCGACTGTTGATCTCACTCAAGTTTCTGAACTGGTGAGGCCGGATACGACGTTGCGTGGCGTAGGAAATTTTGTAGGCACCGTGTCTGGTGAAGGTGATCAATACAAGGTACAAGGCACGATCAAATCAGATGCACTCGCTGCTGATGGAATTCGACTTCAGGGTCTGGACGTTACGGCAACCGGATCAGGTCAGGGATCGACTTACGACGTAAACGGGCGTGCGGTTGCGGCATTGCTTACCACTGGTGACTTTCAACTCAATTCCGTTCAGGTCGCGGGCAACGTGATGGGCACCGGATCAGATTTTCGCTGGGTCGGCGAACTGCGCGCCGCAGCAGCACGAGGTTACGGGACAACCTTGACCGGCCTAATCCTTCGCGATGCTCGAGCTGAGATGAAGGACGGTGTAACCACTGCCAGCGCTCCGCAGCTCTTCGCCGACACACTGCGAACGTCAGGTGCAAGCGTAACCGGAATCACAGCGTCGGATATTCGCGTGCGAAATGAAAAGGAGGTCACGACCGCAACAGTCGCGAGTGTAAAGGCAGGCGCAATCAACGCATCCGGTTCGCAGGTCAAGGGAGTAACAGCGAACCAGTTGAATATCTCGAGTCGAGACGGACTAACCAGTGTTGTAGTTCGCGATGTTCAGGTCGGTGAGACGGTCGCTGCGGGTGCAGAGATTGGGACGATCAATATCGCGGGTGCTCGTTTGTCGATCAGAGGCGGACGCATCGAAGGTTCGACCGCCGACATAAACGCAGGCACGGTTAAGTTGGCCGATGGTCAGGCTGATGATGTGCGGCTCGCGAAACCAACGTTCGTTGTTGAGCCTTCGGGTCGTTACCGGGCGAGCGCGGACTTGAGCATTGGCGGTGGGGTGTTGGGTCGCATGGAGCTGGGCAAGGTTGATGCTCGATTGGTTGCCACGAGTTCCGAGATTCAACTCAACGACTTTAACGCTGACATATTCAATGGTCAGGCGTCAGGTACAGCTCGACTTGCACTGAACAGAAGTGGCACTACGCGAATCGCAGCTCGTTTCGATGGAATTGATATCGCTGGTCCATTTATTGCTTTTTCAGGAGCCGCGGTTCCTTTGTCGGGTAATGCGACCGGAAACATCGATGTTAGTTTTCCCGGGACAGACTTCAAACTCGCGTCAGGAACAATCAATAGCCAATTCATCGCAGACACCACCAGCACCGCCGACGGAAGTGTTCCGCTTTCGGGCCAGTTAGCGCTGCGTGCTGATCGTGGACTATTTCAAATCGAACAAGTTGATCTGCAAACACCGGCGAGCAAACTGAGGGCTACTGGACAGTTCTCGTTCGAAGGCGATTCGAATCTCCAAGTGAACCTTAACTCTTCGGACGCTGCAGAATTGCAGGCGGTACTCATCTCGTCAGGTTTACTCGGTGATGTTGAAGAGCAGATGAGAAGTTATGGGGTAGGTGTCGCTGGTCCATTCGCTTTCAACGGAAATGTACGAGGGTGGCTGAGTTCCCCGGACATCGATGGCCGCGTCAGTTTGGGATCGCTTCTGATCAACGGCAACGAATTAGGATCGTTGTCAGCCACGGTCACGATGAACCCAACCGAGTTGCGGGTCACGGATGGCCGGCTTAGTGAACGTGATGGCGGCGGGATGCAGTTTGCCTACGTTGCGCCACGAACTGGCGAGAACAACGCCACGCTGGAAGCAACGTTGGACAGGGTTAATGCGCGAAGTCTGCTTGCGTTGATGCCGAGTGGTGGAGGTGCGCCTCAGCCTTTGATTTCCGATACGCAGTCGGATGTTTCAGGTCAGATACGCATAACGGGTATTCCGAACGCAATGTCTGGAAATGCTGACTTGCGACTTGGTCCAGGCAGATTGGCAGGCGAGCCACTGGAAAGTTTGGTGGCACGTGCGACCTTCGCCGGCTCAACGGTGAGCATCGAAACGGTTGATGCTCGCCTGGCAGCCGGTCATGTCGTCGCGAGTGGCACTTACGACACCACAACAAAGGTTTTTGATCTTCAGGGTCGAGCGGAGGGAGTTCAGCTTGAACGACTGGCGGCGCTGACACGAAATGCTGCCCTGCGGAACGTAACCGGAAGGGCTGACTTTAACGCGCGGGTGTCGGGAAATCTAAATGATCCTGACTTCTCAGGTTACCAGATCAACTTTGATGGCCAGGCGCAGAACGTCACGATTAACGGTCGGGCCGCAGGAACACTGGCACTTGTCGGCAGGACTGAAAACAAGCTCCTGAATGTAACGTTGACGTCCGGATTGCTGGGCGAGAATCAGGTGGTTGCTGCGCAAGTCAACCTTGCCAATCCTGAACTATCTGCAACGGTGGAGACCACACTTAACAACGCCGACCTCACAAATCTGTTGAGCATCTTGTTACCGGAAAGTGCAGTAAAGCTTTCGGGAAGGGCCACGGGTTCGTTGCGGTTGAGCGGAAATCTGCTCGACGAAGACGGGTACTTTTCGACTACTGGTCTCCAGGGAACGGCAACATTCTCTAGTCTGAACTTCCGCGTTGAGGATGTGCAGCTGGATGCCACGACGCCGCTTGTGGTCCGTTTCTCTGGAAGAGAGGTCACGTTTGATCAGGCGCAGTTCACGGGACCCGGTACAAACATCACCCTGGGTGGATCATTAGCGCTCGCACCAGGCGGAACACAAAGTCTCGAAGTGGCGGGACGTCTGAACATGCGCGTCATAAATGGGTTCTCACCGGATTTCTTCTCATCGGGTACAGCAGACGTTGCGGTGCGAGTGACTGGTACTTACGAAGAACCTCGACTTAACGGTACCGCTTCTTTGACGGGCGCATCCGTCTCGGTGTTGTTGGGGAACGAACGCTGGATGATCTCGAACCTTCGATCGGTAGTCCGCTTTAACGCAGACCAAGTGCAGATCGAATCACTAAATGGGACGATGGGCGGTGGCCGCATTACTGCCACCGGCGGTGCTTTGTTGGACGGAATCGCACTGCGAAGTTTTCTGGTTCGGGTTCAGGGAGACAACATCACCGTTCCGTTCCCCGAAGACTTTCGCTCTACGGTTGATACCGATCTCGAGATAAAAGGTTCTTCTCGTGAACAGTTGATTGGTGGCGTAGTTAATGTAAGGCGGGCCGAATACACAGAAGACCTGGAGATCGCGGACTTAATCAACTTTGGTCGATTGGAATCGATTGAGGAAGGGGGTGAGTTGGAGATAACTCGGGCCGCTTTCTTCAACGATCTGAGAGTCGATGGCCGCAACGCACTGGTTGTTAGAAACAATCTTGCCGATCTGGTCGGGTCGTTGGCCTTACGGATCAATGGTCCGGTGAAAGATCCGGTTATTTCTGGAAGAATTACAGCAACCAGCGGAACGCTCAACTTTCGCAACGACCGCTACGATATCGTTCGTGCCTTGATGGATCTGCCCGCACGAAGGAATGCTGAACCCGTCGTCAACATTCAGGCTGAATCACAAATTCGCGGTTACCGGGTGACCGTTGGGTTGAATGGACCACTCTCGAACCCGACGGCGACGGTTCGTTCGGATCCCGCGCTGCCACAGGCCGACGTCGTCTCGTTGATAACCACTGGTCAGCTTGCCACGGGAGATGCGAGCACTTCGGTACTTTCACAATCAGGACTGGGAACCGCGACCAGTTTGTTGACCGATGCATTGATCAATGCACCTGCTCAACGTGCGACCAGCAGGTTGTTCGGTCTCAGCAGATTCGAGATCAACCCCGTTATCGGCCGTTCTGGATCCACGCCAGGGGCCAGACTGACACTCGGCAAACAGATCAGTAAAGATGTTGTAGTAACTTATTCGACTAATGTGACCTCCGACCCAAATCAGATTCTTGCCCTCCAATATCGTGTTTCAGACCGCGTGTTCTTCGTAGCTCAATACGAGCAGGCCTCGCAGCGCGATATCAGCTCCCGCAACAACAGTTTCAGCTTTGAAATACGCTTCCGGAAACGGTTTTGAGAATGGGGCAGAGAACTACGCGGCAAGAACTATTGTGGCCAGGGCGGGCTTGGGACTCGCGTATTCTGCTTCAGCTTGCCCAGTTTGTTCTGGCTGTTCTGCTCTTGTTCTTCACACCCACTCTGCTGCTCGCGGATGTCGAGATTGCGCAGTACGAAGGTCGACTCGTCACAGGAGTTGAGCTCGTACTCGAAGGATCCCCACCGGACCAAGTGGTCCAAGGCGACCTGCTCACACTCGTAAGGGTCACTCCCAATACTGAGTTCTCGTTGGTGCGAGTGCGCGATTCACTTCAGGCGCTCTTTGATTCGGGACGCGTTGCGAACGCACGCGTAGAGATTTCGGAAGGCGGCGGAACGACGTCTGGCCCAATCCGGCTGCGCTTTATTGTGCGACGACAGATACAGATCGCGGAATTCAGGTTTGAGATGGCGCCCATTACCGGCACACCCGTTTCGGTGGATGAGCTTCGTGCCCGTCTGAATCTGACACAACCCGGAGCCAGACTTTCTCAGCAGGTCATCCTTCGCAATGCCGACGAGATTCTCGTTTATCTGAGAGATCGCGGTTACTTCAACGCGGTCGTGGAACACGAGGAGGTGTTGGATGCGAGTGGCACGCGCGCAACGGTCATCTATAAAGTCAATCCGGGAGAGCAGGCGCGGGTTGAGGTCTTTGTAATCAACGTGACAGGTTTTGATGCGGGCCCTCTGAGGCCTCGTTTGCGTCTCCAACCGCAAGCTCTTTTCACTCGTGATGCACTTGCGGAGGATCTCAAAACCATTCAGCAGGCCATTCTCAGTAGTGGTCACCTCGCTCCGCGTATTGAGGATCCGAATGTGGTCCGTGATTCGGAACGGAACCTGGTCACGATCAGAATCGATGGATCGATAGGACCAAGAGTCCGAGTGGAGATTAAAGAGTACGAAGTTAGTGAAGAGACCAGGCGCGAACTCTTACCTGTGCTGCGAGAAGGGAACATCGACCCTTCAGCGATTGAAGAGGGTGCGCGTCGCATTCGCAATCGATTACAGGAAGACGGCTACTTCTTTACTGAAGTCACAGCACTCTGTTCAGTCACACCAGCTGTCCCCGAGATTGGACAAAACGGAACCAACGAGACTTGCAACAACCTCAATCCCGATCTCTTGACCGATCGCAGCGTTGACATCGTTTACGAGATCGAAAGAGGTCGTCGTTTTCGTCTCACCGAGATCCGTATTTCGGGCACAGACCTTCTAACTTACGATGACATAGCCGCCGATTTGAGAAGCCAGACCGCGAGTGCGCTAGGGTTAATTCCTTTCTTTGGACTCGGGCGTGGTTACACGAGTCTGACCTTACTGGAACAGGATCGGCGCACGGTCAGGAACTTCATGCGCGATCTCGGCTACCGAAAGGCAGAAGTTGAAGTGCTGCAAGGTGTGTCGATCAACGGAGAAAATCTGATCATCACCTTCAATGTTATTCCGGGGCCTTTGACGCGTGTCGCAGGCGTCGAGATTCGCGGAAACAAGATCTTCACCGAAACGCGCCTGCGAAATCTGTTGGGGACCGTTGTCGGTGCGCCTTACTCAAATTCCCAGGCAATTGGCGATGGAGATCGGTTGCTGCGGCTTTATGCACGCAATGGCTACATCAATCCGGATTTGGATGTCTCTGTAGTTGAGCTTCCTAAGAAAGGTGAAGACGAGCAGATCAAGTTGGTGTACTGGTTGAGAACCGAAGGCGACAAGATTCTCATCAACAACATCATCATCAACGGTGTGACCGGCAGCCTTGATACTCAAGAGACGAAACGCGGAGCAATTCGTCGCGTAATTTCCATGAGTGAGGGTGATGTTCTGCGTGCTGATCGAATTTCAGATGCTGAGCGTGATCTGTATCTGACCGACGCTTACCGGCAGGTGATTATTCGAACAGAACCTGCGGGTGAAAGCGCGTCAGGATTTAAGAAGCACGATGTGATCATCGACGTGGAAGAGAAGAAACCACGAGTCATGGACTACGGCGGCGGCCTTTCGACCGACACTGGTCCATTGGGGCTGCTTGAGATATCAAACGTCAACCTGATGAATAAACTTCGTCATGGTGCGATGCGTCTGCGTGTCAGTCGCCTACAGCAACTGCTGCGATTCGAATACACCGACCCGAGATTTATTCGCTATGGCCAGCGCACCTTTGCCCCGCTCGGTGTGTCTCTCGAATACCAACGCGACTCGACGGTAACGCGGTTCTTTAGATCAGCAATCGATCGCGGAACTATGGGTATCGTCCAGCGACTTGATGAAGACGGAAACCCCATCGATGAGTTTGGCGCCACGGTTAACGAGCCAACGATCAATCGCTTCACTGCTGCGATTGAAACGCAGCGTGTGCTCGATCGCCGGACCAATACCATACTTTTCGCTCGTTACAGTTACGAGGACGTCCGACTGTTCAATCTCGAAAGCCTGTTACTGAAGCCTGTTCTTCAGCCAGATCGAGCTGTACGACTGTCGCGACTCGGAGTTTCACTTGTAAGAGATACGCGCCAGCGATGCGAACGGGGATTGTTACCGGCGAGGATTGGACCAGACGAAGGTGAGCCGGGACGACCGGGTGAGATCTGTCGTTACAATCAGGTTGATGCCACTCGCGGTGCGTTCTTCAGCGTTGACTATGCAGTTGCGTTGCGGCAGCTTGGCGGCAACATTTCATTCAATAGGTTTCAGGCAACCTATCGACAGTACCTGAAACTTGATTCATTTCGTGGAACAGTGTTGGCCGGAAACGCAACCTTGGGGCTTGCTAACATATTTAATCCACGCGATCGCGACGACAATGGAAGCATCGATGAGATCGATCTGACGTTGCCAATCAGCGAGCGGTTCTTCTCAGGCGGCTCGACGACTTTGCGCGGCTTTAGTTTTGAGGAAGCTGGCCCACGTCAGGTGATCATTCCTGAAGGTGGGTTCCGTGACCAGGATGGCGATTTGGTTTTTTTGAACCCGTTCACGGTTCCTGTGGGTGGTAACGCCGTCGCGGTGGTGAATCTCGAAGCACGCATACCACTGACGAGATCATTGCAGGTGGTCCCTTTTTATGATGGCGGAAACGTGTTCCGTCGCGTTGGTGATCTATTCGGGAAAGACGAAAATCTTCCGCCACCGGCTAACATTCTCGAGGCGATCAACCGAGAGAACCTGAAAGCGAAATGGTCCAATACCGTAGGACTTGGTTTCAGAATTCAGACACCGTTCGGCGGAGCATTAGCGGTCGATTACGGATTTCTGTTGAATCCGCCTGAGTTCCTGATTCCGCAACGTGGTCCAAACGGAGTAGATTTTGATGGTACGCCGGCGATCTTTCGTTTGGGTCGGACGCAGTTGCATTTCAGGTTTAGTCAGACGTTCTAGCAGAGAAGGAGTGACACGCAGATTGAGGAACACGGAGACGCAGGGAACGAGTAGCTCGGGGTCGATGAATAAACTTGCAGTTAAGATTCTAAGCAAAATCGCCGGATGCATCGCCGCGTCGCCAGATCCCCGTGTCTCTTCGTCGCCGCATCCCGCTCTCGCCGCGTCCCTCTTCGCCTGCTTCTTTTTCCTATCCTCTCCTCCACTCGCGGCACAACAGCTTATCGACAAGATGGTGGCCACAGTGAATGCGAGTGGACAAACTGATTGTGGCGCACGCTGCCTGATCACCTATTCAGATCTACTTTGGCAACTCGCGCTACAACCAGACACGCCCTTGGAAAATCCGAGCTCGGACCGGCTTAATCGCGCTTTCTATCTCGTGACTGATCAGCGCCTGATACTTCAGGAAGCAGAAAAATTGCCGACGATCGCGCCCACTGCGGGAGAGATCACGAAGGCGCGCGACGAGCTAGTTAAGGCATTTCCGTCGCCTGGTGTTTTTCAGGAACGATTACAACGCGTTGGTCTAACTGCCGAGAAACTGAACGAGATATTGGACCAGCGAGTGAGGATCGAAAAGTATCTCGATTTCCGCTTTCGTAACTTTGTCGTCATAACTCAAAAAGAGATCGAAAGTTATTACCAGGATGTCTACGTTCCTCGTTTTCGGCAAAGAAACCCCGGCGGAATCGTGCCCAAGCTTGAGGAAGTGCGCAAAGACATTGAAACTACTCTCACTGAGGCTAAAATCGAATCGGATACCGACGCGTTTCTTGATAGTGCACGGGAACGCGCAGAGATCGTCATCCTGAATCCGGTGTGAAGCATTGTAAGGACAGCATTCCGTGGCCGCCCGTCGCAACCAACGATAAGCAAATTTCCGTAAGCGGTTCGGTAATTCAAGACGGGCGGCCGCGATGTGCCGCCCCCAACAAAGTCGACACAAACTCCTGATGATTTTTGAGTCATGGCTCGCGGTAAAGAAAAACGACCGAAAGTTGGACTCGCGCTTTCCGGCGGCGCTGCTCGCGGAATGGCCCATATCGGTGTGTTGCGTGCCCTGGTAGAGAATGAGATCCCGATTGACTGCGTGGCCGGCACATCCGCTGGATCTCTGGTTGGTGGGGCGATGGCTTCGGGTCTGAGTCTCGACGACATCGAAGCCTTGGCCAAGGGAATGCGCTGGCGAGATGTTGGAAGGATGACGATGTCGCGGCTGGGAGTTCAGACCAACGAGCGACTCGAGCAGTACTTGCGTGAAAGACTTCCTGTTACTCGCTTTGAAGAACTCCCGATTCAATTTGCTGCCGTCGCCACCGATTTGAAATCAGGCCAGGCAGTCGTAATGCGCGACATGGGCGACGTACCCTTCGCCATACGCGCGAGCTGCGCCATACCAGGTTGGTATATTCCGGTTATTGACGAGATCGGAAGACAGCTGGTCGATGGCGGGCTCGTGGCGAACGTGCCATCAAGCATCGCCCGTTCACTTGGCGCAGAGATTGTCATCGCGGTTGATGTAAATGCTGAAGGAGCGAAGTTCCTTGGTCCATCAATTTCGCTGATCGGAATTGTTTTGCAGTCGATGATGTTGGTGCAGCGCACGGTCTCGTCATACGAATTGAAGTTGGCTGATGTTGTTGTGGTACCACGTGTAGGTCACATCCGCTGGGACGAGATGGGCCGTGCGGAAGAACTCATCAAGGCTGGTTATGAGGCAGCGATCGAGATCATTCCGGAGATACGAGAGGTAATCGAAGCCGCGAGCCAGTCCGCGCCTCGTTGGTATCAACTTCGCCGTCGGCGAGAGACTGTGGCGAAACGACCGGCAACCTCAACGACATGAAGGTGGTGGTCAGTTATCACAACTTCCCCGCAATTTTACCCACTCTAAGTTATAGAATTCCCCCCGCATTACGCTTTTATTCAGCTTATACAAGTTTGCGAGCACTGAAGGGTTGACCGGCTGGCAGGGCGCAGCTCCAATTCAAGCACACGCTGTCATTCCGGTTCATTTCTCAACATGCCTATCGAGGTTACATCTGTACCCGAACGCCGGCGGTTTCTCTTGAAGAGGATCTGCGCGACGCGCCCTTCGCATCCCTCCCTTACTACCAGAGCGATCGTTTCCCGCTCAGCGATCACACTAGCCGTGATTGTTTGCATCGCCTGTGGCGACACCCTTCTCAAGTCCTACAAATACTACGCCCGAATCGTCGATGCGCGTCTCGCAAGTGGCTACTTAACCAGTCGTCCGGGTCTTTACGCAGCTCCGCGAACGTTGCGAACCGGTCAGGGCCTCACCGTGCACGACTTAACGCAGGCACTCACTCGCGCCGGATACGTTGAAACTCAAGTAGGCAGCAACGTTTGGAGTGGCAGCTTTACCAAGTCCGATGTATGGGTTGAGGTTCGGCCTGGTCCAACCCGAAGAACTCAGTTACCCGAACGAGTTCTGATCAGTTTCGCAAAAGATCGAATCAGTGAGATCACAGCGAATGGATTAACACTCGAATCGTTCACGCTCGAACCCGAGACGCTCACTAACGATCACTCGGCTCGCACCGGTCGCGCCAGGCCGCTAACGTACGCTGAGCTGCCGCCTACGCTGGTTCAGGCGATCCTTGCGATTGAAGATCATCGCTTCTTTGATCATTCGGGGGTTGATGCGATCGGTCTTGTTCGGGCGCTCGTGAACAACGTAAGTGACGAAAAAGCTGGTCAGGGTGGCTCGACCATCACACAGCAGTTGGTGAAAAACACCTATCTCACCCCGGAACGAACGCTGCGACGAAAGTTTGCTGAAGGCATGCTCGCCCTGGCGCTTGAGCGTCGTCTGTCGAAGCAGGACATCTTTGCACTCTACTGCAACGAGGTTTACCTGGGACAACGTGGTGCGCTGGGCGCTCGTGGCGTCGAACAGGCTGCGAATCTCTACTTTGGCAAAGAATTGAAGGCGCTATCGTTATCCGAAGCGGCCACAATCGCCGGAATGATCCAGGGTCCTGCGCGTTACTCGCCGGAAAAGCATCCGGACCAGGCTCGAGCACGACGCAACACCGTGCTCAACTCGATGGCCGAGCATGGGTGGATTACGAACGAGCAAGTTGTCGCCGCCGAACGGGAGCCTTTGACGGTTGTGAAGTTAGAGACGTCCGATTCGCTGGCGCCTTATTTTATCGATTACGTGAATCGTGTTGCGGAAGCTGAAAATCTTTCTGTAGATAATTCTCGCCTGTACACAACGATTGACCTGGATTTACAGCGACTTGCAGAGAACACGTTGAAGCGTCAACTGCAAAAGCTTGACCTGGTTTACCAGAAGCGTGATGTGAAGCCGCAGGCAGCTTTAATT
>DATBMP010000241.1:0-8019 GCA_036554845.1 Pyrinomonadaceae bacterium | reverse complement strand
TCAAAGGTAACTGTCACAGGGATGGCCGAGATCGAAGGCGGATTATTCCAGCTCGGCTACGCGAGTCGGGGCATTACCCCGACCGCCAAGGGGGGCCCGCCGAATTACAGCTTCGCTTTCGATAACGAGAAGCCGGCGCATCAAGTGTTTCTCCAGGACTACGCGCTCGACCGCGCGCCCGTGACCAACGGCGGCTTCCTCGAGTTTATTCGCGACAATGGTTACAAGGATTTTCGCTGGTGGTTTTCTGAAGGCTGGGAAGTCGTTAATCGTGAAGACTGGCGCGCGCCGCTTTACTGGGAATCACACGACGGTGAATGGATGATTCGCGACTTTTCAGGATTACATCCGGCTGCGAGCAAGGCAGACGAGCCCGTGTCGCATGTGAGCTTTTTTGAGGCTTCGGCGTTTGCGAAGTGGGCCGGTAAGCGACTTCCCACTGAAGCCGAGTGGGAAAAAGCGGCAACGTTCGGCTCCGACGAACAGAACCGCCGGGTGTTCCCCTGGGGCGATGATGATGTGAATTCGAATCGAGCGAATCTGTTTGAGAACCAGCATTTGAGTGTGGCACCGATCGGAGCGTTTCCGAGCGGCGCGAGCGCGTCAGGTTGTCAGCAGATGATTGGAGACGTTTGGGAATGGACCAGTTCTGATTACGTTCCCTATCCCGGATTCCAATCCGAGTTTGACGAATATAACGACAAATGGTTCGTGAACCAGAAAGTCCTGCGCGGTGGCTCGTTTGCGACACCACAAATTCACATTCGTTCGACTTACAGAAACTTCTTCCACACTAACGAGCGTTGGATGGTCTCAGGATTTCGCTGCGCCAAAGATCTTTAGCATACTGGCTCTGCCGCACCCTTGCGGTATGCCTACGGCTTACCGATAGTCCTACTTAACGTCGGGCTATGCCTAAGTTATTCAAGTTTTGAGGCATAGCCTCGATCAAAGATATGAGACGTCCGGTAAGGCGGAGGCTTACCGCAAGGAGTGCGGCAGCAGCCGACTATTTGCCGACCTTTTTGGTGCAAATCCCCAGCGTCCAATAGCGAATTTTGCATAACCCTAATAAAGAGACAGCCCTATCTGAAACAGTTTTCACAAATCATGCCGACAATTCTAAGTGAAATCGAAACCCGGATATTGGGTTCCTTAATCGAAAAGCAGATCACTACTCCCGAATACTATCCGCTAACGCTGAACTCACTAACTCTCGCCTGCAATCAAAAGAACAATCGCCACCCGGTAACCGCGTACGACGAAACTACCGTGGCTGAAGCATTGGAAACGCTGCGCGAAAAGAACCTTGTATATGTTTTTTACGGCAGCACGAGCCGCGTTCCCAAATACAAACATGTTATGCCCGAGGTGATGCACCTTAGTGCGGCCGAAACCGCAATCATGTGTGTACTGATGCTTCGTGGAACACAGACACCGGGCGAGTTACGAGGAAATGGCTCAAGACTCTATTCGTTTACGAGCCTGGAAGAGGTGGAGGAGACACTTAACGCGCTCATCTCTCGTGAACCCGAACCCTTGGTTGTGCGCTTGCCACGACAACCGGGCCAAAAAGAGGTGCGTTTCGCGCATCTGCTTTCCGGTGAGGTCGACGTTGCCGCTATTCTCGAAACTACTCCGCACCCGAGAGCTGTTGCATCGCGTCGCAGCGATTCGGACCGCGTAGAAAAACTGGAGCAGGAGATAGAGAGAATGAATGCAGAAGTGCTCAGTCTGAAACAGCGGTTCGAAGAGTTTAAGAAACAGTTTGAATAGATTGTCGATTGCCAATTGCCAATTGCCAGATCATGTGGAAGCCCTAGCTTTGCACAAAACGTCTTTTGGGTACGGCTCTGCCGCACCCTTGCGGTAAGCCTGCGGCTTACCGTTCGTCCAACTTAAATATCAGGCTGTTCCATCTTTGAGGCATAGCCTCGATCAAAATATATGAAGGTTCGGTAAGCCGCAGGCTTACCGCAAGGGTGAGGCCGAGCCGAAGTCCAATTGACCCGAACGGATATTCAGGGGGAAGAAAACGACTTTTGTGCAAAGTAGCCCTTGTTCGAATTGAGGCTAGCGTCATCAATTGGGCAAATCAGCATTATCGGAAATACCTTTTTGCCACCGTACCCCAAGATTGCACGGCTAGGCCGGCGTTTCATACGTGCAATTCGCGCCATCCCGCGTTATAATCCCGCTCCCCATGAATCTCGAGATTTTCCATCCGGCGGTTGCGCGCTGGTTCGCCAAAACTTTCCCTGCTGCCACTCGTCCGCAGGAGGACGCGTGGCCTGCAATCAAGCAACAACGCAACACTCTGATTGCTGCTCCCACTGGATCCGGTAAGACACTCGCAGCATTTTTGTCCGCAATTGATGACCTTGTTCGGTTGGGAGTTGAAGGAAAGCTCGACGACACAACACATGTCGTTTACGTTTCGCCGCTCAAAGCTCTCAGCAACGATATTCAGGTCAACCTCCAGATACCCCTCGAAGGTATTCAACAAGAACTGAAGGCGTTGGGATTGCCCGAAGTCAACATTCGTACCCTTGTGCGCACCGGCGACACGCCCGCTGCCGAACGCACAGCGATGACGAAGCGCCCGCCCCATATCGTTGTTACGACACCTGAATCGCTCTACATCCTTCTTACCAGCGACGGCGGGAGGAGGATGTTGCAAACCACGCACACCTTGATACTCGACGAGATTCACGCAGTTGTTGGTGACAAGCGCGGTTCACACCTCGCGTTGTCTGTGGAACGACTCGAGACCCTCGTTCAGCAACACAGATTGTCCAGTGAGAGTGAGAAGAAATCAGAAGTTAATGACTCACAACAGCAAGTCGCACTATTCAATGAGACGTCAGCCAACCGGACAATCGACAATCGTCAATCATCAATCGTCAATCCCCTGACTCGAATCGGGCTTTCTGCCACCCAACGCCCAATTGAAGAGGTGGCTCGATTCCTGGTTGGCAGCGAAAACATCAGCCCCGAAGGCGCTCCAAACTGCACCATCGTCGACAGTGGACATGCTCGGAAACTTGATCTCGCAATTGAACTTCCCGAATCTCCCCTTGAAGCCGTGATGTCCGGCGAAGGTTGGGATGAGATTTACGACCGACTCGCTCAACTCATCCGCGAACATCACACGACACTGATCTTTGTAAATACCCGCAGGTTGGCCGAACGTGTCGCGCGTCACCTTGGCGAGCGCGTTGGGGATGTAAACATCGCCGCACATCACGGCAGCCTGGCTCGGGATCAGCGTCTCGCGGCTGAGCAACGATTAAAGGCCGGTGAACTGAGCGCACTTGTTGCTACCGCATCGCTCGAACTGGGAATCGATATCGGTGATGTGAATCTGGTCTGTCAGGTAGGTTCGGTCCGCTCCATTGCCAGTTTTCTGCAGCGTGTGGGGCGTTCAAATCACACCGTTGCTGGTTTTCCAAAGGGTCGCATCTTTCCACTCTCACGTGATGAGTTGGTTGAGTGTGCAGCATTGATCGATGCTGTCCGAAGGGGCGAGTTGGACCAGCTTTCAATTCCCGAAAAGCCACTCGACATTCTCGCCCAGCAGATCGTGGCCACCGTTGCCCCCGAAGAATGGGTAGAGGATGACCTATTCGCGACCGTGCGGCGTGCCTACCCGTATCGAAATCTCGAGCGCACAGAATTTGATTCCGTCCTGAAAATGTTGGCGGAAGGGTTTTCCACCAAACGAGGTCGCCGCTCGGCTTACTTGCATCACGATGCGGTCAATCATCGCGTGCGCGGCCGGCGCGGCGCACGTTTGGCAGCAATCACATCCGGTGGTGCAATTCCTGATACTGCGGATTACGCGGTGATCCTTGAACCGAACGGTTTATTGATCGGATCTGTCAACGAAGATTTCGCTATCGAGAGTTTGCAGGGAGACATCTTCCAATTGGGAAATACTTCCTGGCGAATCCTCAGGGTTGAGCAGGGCAAAGTCCGCGTCGAAGACGCACACGGCCAACCGCCTTCGATTCCTTTTTGGTTGGGTGAAGCGCCTTCCCGTACTTACGAACTCTCGATCGCCGTTTCGCGACTGCGAGAAGAGGTGGCCGAGAGGGTTGATGTCGATGCCTGGGTTGCGGAACACGCTGCTCAAAATGCTGTCGATGAGACGAATGAAGCCGAAAAACCCATGCGCAAGCCACTTGCCACCGCTCTTGAATCTGCGGTGGCTTGGTTGACGGAAGAGGTTGGTTTGACGCGATCCGCCGCCGAACAGATTGTTGAATACCTGGGCGGCGCCAAAGCGGCACTCGGTGTCATGCCGTCACTGAACAATATCGTTCTCGAACGTTTCTTCGATGACAGTGGCAGCATGCAACTGGTGATGCATTCACCTTTTGGCAGCCGGCTCAATCGCGCGTGGGGTCTTGCGTTAAGGAAACGCTTCTGTCGTAAGTTCAATTTTGAATTGCAAGCGGCCGCAACGGAAGACGCGATTGTACTCTCGCTTGGCCCAACCCATAGTTTCCCGCTTGAGGATGTCTTCCACTACCTAAATTCGAAGACCGTTCGTGAACTTCTTTGTCAGGCACTGCTCGACGCACCAATGTGGAATATTCGTTGGCGTTGGAACGTTACGCGAGCGTTAGCAGTGTTGCGGCGACGCGGTGGTAAGAAGATTCCGCCGCAACTGCAACGCATGGATGCCGAGGATCTGTTGACTGCAATCTTTCCCGACCAGGTTGCTTGTTTCGAGAACCTTCCCGCGGGACAACGAGAGATTCCTGCACATCCTTTGGTAGCTCAAACGGTAAAGGACTGCCTTGAAGAAGCGATGGACATCGCCGGGCTCGAATTGCTGCTCGCGGCCATCGAAAAAGACGAAAAGAACCTGTTTGGGCGCGACCTCGTGGAAGCTTCACCTCTGGCAGCGGAGATTCTGAATGCGCGACCTTATGCCTACCTCGATGACGCTCCGCTGGAGGAACGTCGCACGCGCGCAGTCTACCAACGACGTTGGCTTGATCCGCAGACGGCCGCAGACATGGGCAAACTCGATCAAGCTGCGATTGATCGTGTACGCGATGAAGTATGGCCTGAGCCAAGGAATGCCGACGAACTGCACGACGCCCTCTGTGAATTCAGTTTCTTGACTGCGGAAGAAGGCGCCGAATGGCAGGAGTTTTTTGCCGAGCTCGCGCAAAATCGCCGCGCTGCGGTTCTTTCATTAACGAAGGACCTGCCGGTAAGACTTTGGGTTGCCGCTGAGCGCCTGCCGCAACTTAAAGTCGTTTATTCGAATGCTGCTCTCGATCCAGGGATTCAGGCTCCTGAGTCCTCGATGGACCGCCAATGGACCTTCGACGACGCGCTCGTTGAACTTGTGCGTGGCAGACTTGAGGCACTCGGCCCGGTAACCGTCGAGTCCCTGGTAAGATCCTTCGGCCTGACAACCAACGACATTGAGGCCGCGTTATTGAAACTGGAAGCCGAAGGTTTCGTGATTCGAGGCAAGTTCACTCCGGGTTTGGACCAGACAGAGTGGTCTGCGCGCAGATTGCTTGCCAGGATTCACAGCTACACACTCAATCGTTTACGTCAGGAGATCGAACCAGTTGCCACTTCTGACTTTGTTCGTTTCCTGCTGGCCTGGCAGAAGGTCGCACCCGAACAGCAGATGGAGGGGCCTGAGAGCGTGCGTGCGATCATCGAGCAACTCGAGGGATTTGAAGCGCCCGCTGCGGCCTGGGAAGGCGAGATCTTTCCCGCCCGATTAGTTGAATACGACCCTTCCTGGCTTGATGCCCTGTGTCTCTCAGGCGAGTTGATGTGGGCCCGATTGACACCACCCGCGCAACAGAAGAATGGTGAGGCGAAGACGCGTGGTTCTAGTCCGGTGCGTACAACTCCAATTGCCTTGATTCGCCGTCAGAACTTCTCGCTCTTCAGTTCGATGTTCCCCGGACGCACCGAAGAACCGAACTTCTCGACGGTCACGCAAACTGTCTATCAATACTTGCGAGAACGTGGCGCCTCGTTCTTCTTCGATATCGTTGAAGGTACCAAGCTTTTACGTAGTCAGGTCGAAGAATCTCTCGCCGAACTGGTGGCCCAGGGCATGGTTGTGTCGGACAGTTTTACTGGTCTGAGGGCGTTGCTGACTCCTTCACATCGCAAGACGCAAGCAGGTGCGCGTCGGCGGCAACGTGAACCGGTGTACGACATGGCGAGCGCCGGTCGCTGGTCCATTCTGCAGCGAAATGGTAATTCGTCAGGCGCGAAGGGCCTTTTGCTGGAGACGGCGGAAGCCGGTGAGAAGGTCGCGCGCACTTTGCTGAATCGTTATGGAGTCGTTTTCAAGCGACTTTTGGAAAGGGAAGGAATAAACCTTCCCTGGCGGACTCTGCTGCGCATCTATCACCGGCTGGAAGCACGAGGTGAAATTCGTGGGGGACGCTTCGTAGCAGGAATTTCGGGTGAACAGTTTGCATTACCCGAAGCGATCGGGATGCTCCGTGCGGTGCGTCGTGCTCGCACGTTAACTGGCGAAGAGTTCAAGAGCGCGCGACCGTTGGAAGGCAGCGAGCATCAAGCGTCGTCTCTTACCGCTGCAGAGAGTTTGATCTCCATCAGTGCTGCGGATCCTTTAAACCTGGTGGGAATCATCACACCCGGTGGTCGAATCACCGCGCACGCTGCGAACCGAATCCTTTATCACAATGGTGAACCAGTGGCAGTACTGGAAGCTGGAGAAACTAAATTTCTGGTCGAACTCAGCCGCTCATTGGAATGGAAAGCGAAAGCAGCGCTCCTTCGAAAACCAACCCCGCCACAACTTCGTTCGTACCTCCGACGGCCCGCGTAATTTTGAGTGCGGTGGCATGCCGTATTGGATCGATTTGGAATTTCGAATTTGGAATTTGGAATTTGGAATTTCGAATTTGGAATTTAATCCAAAGCGGTGTCGATTACGGCATGCCACCGCACTCCAAAGCTTGCGACCTCACTCCAAAGCTTGCGATCGAACTCCAAGTCAAAAGCGAAAACCTACACCGGCACTGAATTGAAAATTGTGACGAGTGGTCGCCGGCTGAGGAATGGGTACGATCACCATCTCACCTGTGACTGGATCAAACAGGAACCCATCGATCGTCCGGCGGCCATAGTGAATCGTGTCACCCGTATCGAATCGAGTGAAGATTCGCAATGAGTGCTTCCAAAACTTTTAATTGAGGTCCGTCGATTGGTAAACGACCTTGCCGTTCACGATCGTGTAGACAACCTTTGTTTTGAGGAGGTCTGCGGATGGAATCTTCAGAAGGTTTTGAGAAAGGACAGTTAGGTCGGCGAGTTTGCCTACCTCGATAGAGCCTTTGGTCTTCTCTTCAAAGTTTGCATAAGCAGTCCCGTAAGTGTACGCGCGTATAGCTTCTTCGATCGTGATTCGTTCGTCGGGAAACCAACCCGCCACTGGCTGTCCTGTAATCGTCTGGCGAGTAACCGCGGCATAGAGACCAAGCATCGGGTTGATCGGATATTCCGAGGCTGATGTTCCAGGCCAATCAGTGCCGAAGCTAAGAACCGCCCCACTTTTCTGAATAGACTTAAACGCATACGCACCTTTACAACGTTCGTGACCGATCCTCTCTTCCATCCAACGCATGTCGTCGCTGAGATGAAATGGTTGTACTTCAGCAACTACGCCCAGCTGGCCCAATCGAGCGAAGTCTGACGGTGCGATCACCTGGGCATGGACCAGGCGGAATCTGCGATCACGTTTGCCATTGCGCTTGTTGAGTTCGTCCAGGTAGTTGAGCAGCACGTTGTTGGCTTCGTCGCCGATCGCGTGGACCGTCAATTGAAGTCCTGCGCGGTCCGCGTCAAGCATGTAACCGAGAAACTTTCCTGCCACAAAATTTCCGCTGGCATCAACCATCAGCGGGCGCCAACGTCCACGGTTGTCTTTCGAGTTCGAATACGGTTCAAAGAACCTGGCCGTGCTCGTTCCCATGATGCCGTCGATATGTCCCTTTAATG
>DATBMP010000134.1:0-6790 GCA_036554845.1 Pyrinomonadaceae bacterium | reverse complement strand
TATGGAAGGGCCGTCGCTCAACGGATAAAAGGTACGCCGGGGATAACAGGCTGATCCTGCCCAAGAGTTCACATCGACGGCAGGGTTTGGCACCTCGATGTCGGCTCATCGCATCCTGGGGCTGAAGAAGGTCCCAAGGGTCCGGCTGTTCGCCGGTTAAAGCGGTACGTGAGCTGGGTTTAGAACGTCGTGAGACAGTTCGGTCCCTATCTAGTGTGGGCGCAGCAGGATTGAGGGAATCTGTCCTTAGTACGAGAGGACCGGGATGGATCCACCTCTAGTGTACGAGTTATGGCGCCAGCCGTAACGCTCGGTAGCTAAGTGGAGCATGGATAAACGCTGAATGCATCTAAGCGTGAAGCCAGACCCAAGATTAGACCTGCCAGTGAGACTCCTTGTAGACCACGAGGTAATAGGGTGGATATGTAAGTGCAGTAATGTACTCAGTTAACCACTACTAATCAGTCCCTTGGCTTGACCATAAAATTTATTCAAGCAACAAGCATCGCGCTTGCGCGATTCTGAGATCTTCAATTTCAATTTTGATATTCGAAATTTTTAGATCGCAGAACTTGTCTTGTGTCGTCACTATTCGATTCTCAAAGATCTTTTTAAGACAGTCAGGTTTTTTGAAATCTGAAATCTCGAATTGGAGATTTCAACAATTTTTCCGGTGATTTTGTCGAGAGGGTCACACCCGTTCCCATCCCGAACACGGAAGTTAAGCCTCTTGGAGCCGATGGTACTGCGCGGGCAACTGCGTGGGAGAGTAGGAAGTCGCCGGATTAATCATAAAAAGCCCGCTTGAGAATTTTTCTCAAGCGGGCTTTGATTTTTTACCGACGCTTAAAGTTCCCGCCGGGTGTAAGGAAGCTTCTTACCTTGGATAAGGAACTGGTGCAAAGCTTTATGAGGTAATCGATCCACCTTCCATGAAGAGGAATTCTGAGGTCACAAGATTTGATCGTACGCAAAGCATTCTGAGGGCGCGGCCAAGATTGAGATGATGCCCACCCACTTTGCGCTTTCACCGTTTCAGGTCAACGGTCCAATTCAGCACTACAGTGATTGGAGTATAAACTGCCTCTGCGGTCAGATTGTTGAGTATGAAACGCTTACTGTCAGCTGTAACGTCGTAATTATTTCCCGGTGTATCTATCCCACCGATCCTCGTGCCAAAGAGGGCAGCCGGCGTGCCGTGCTTAAACGTAGAACCCTCTGTATTGACTTCTACTGACATCAGTTTGTGATCTGCGGATATGTAGAAGAGCTCCTTTCCATCACGTCCCCAGCGAGGTTGTTCGCCACCCGCGGTTGAAACCTGCCATTTTCCAGGAGTCGCAGGAAATGCCCGTACGCACACTTCACTAGTTCCCGATTCATTCGACTCGTACGCGACCCAACGGCCGTTAGGCGAGAACTTGGCACGACGCTCATCAGAATTCGTTTGCAGGAACGGAACTGGATTTGAAGTGTCGTTCAATGGCACGAACCACAAGTCCCAATAAGTCTTGGGGTCGACGACTCCATAAATGATGTAGCGACCATCCCGAGACCAGTCGAATGAAAGCTTGGGGACAAGAGATTTGATAAGTCCCTCGTCATTGCCTGCACTGCTCGACACCTTCTGATACAAATTCGGTGGCCCGTCCCGAAGTGTAGAAAAGACGATGCGGCTTCCATCCGGGGACCAGATCGGTGAGAAGTCACTTGTCTTCTCGAAAGTGAAACGCGAGGGAGTACCGCGTTCAAGATCAGTCAACCAGAGGCTAATACTTCCAGTGTGGAAATCCACTCGTCTAAAGATTAGGCGTTTACCGTCGGGTGACAGTTCAAGATCGCCCTGATCAGCAGGTACATCGATCGTGCCTAACTGCTGGCCCTTCCGATCGGTCCAGGTGAATTGGGTGAGACCTGCTGAGCCACTGTGATGAACGATGACTCCATCATCAGAGGCGGAGAAATATCCCTGGTAAGACGTTGCATCAAATCCAACATCCTCAGCGATTGGAATCGGGTCGCCCTTGAGCTCAAGTTTTGTTACGTCGAAGGCATGGGCCACCAAGGTCGACTCGCGTCTGTAGAGCAAGTAACCTGGATGTGCATAGACAGCGTTCGAGTTTGTGGCGCTAATCAGGCTTTTCGAATCGTTTGA
This sequence comes from Pyrinomonadaceae bacterium, assembly GCA_036554845.1. GTDB lineage: Bacteria > Acidobacteriota > Blastocatellia > Pyrinomonadales > Pyrinomonadaceae > PSRF01. Next base: position 4,635 of record DATBMP010000134.1, on the reverse strand, counting down.
ATCGAGTGATCCGATTCGAACTTCGCGTTCACTCCCTGCCATTCTCGCGACGTACAGGTAATGGAGACCATCGGGTAAGAAGGAAGGAAGCCAACGGGTCATTCCTCCTTCCGCCAAGAGGTTTGAGTTGACAGGTGTAGACTCGCCTCCTGATGCTGGTATTCGAAAAAGGGGAGATGGTGGGAGTGGACAATAGATGATCACACCGTCACGATTCCAGGCGCCACCGCGGGCGTTGATAGCATTGGCGAGCGTAATGGGCGGACCACCGGATATGTCGATCCGTTTGAGCTTTCCTCTCGCGAAGAACCCCAGAGAACGACTGTCGGGAGACCAAAAAGGTAAATATGCCCCGTCGGACCCTTCTAATGGTCGTGCCGACAGTGCGTCGAGCGGACGCACGTAAAGCAAACTCTTCCCCGAAGCGTCCATAGCGACGAATGCCAGAACTTTGCCGTCGGGGGAGATGAGCGGTGGTTGCCCAGCCATCAGAAATGTGTGCGCTGGTGGCAGGATCAAAAGCTTGATCGCGCGAGTCTCTACGTTAGGCTTACGTGTGAAGTACACCCAGGCCATGCCGATAGTTATTAGCGATAAGAGTCCAGCAATGATCCATGGAAGCCGCAGACTCCGAAAGATGCTGGCGCCGTTTGATGTCTGTGCAGACGTCACCAAAGGCTCAGTCTTCAGAGAGGAGTCGTAGGAGCCGGTCAACGCTTCGAGTGCAAAACTGAGATCGTGCGCGGAATGAAAGCGTCGATCGGGTTTCTTCTCCAAACATCGTCGTACGATCTTTTCAAGTTGAGGATTGACTTTCGTATTTGTTTCGTTAAGGTCCGGAGGTTCCTCCTTGAGAATGGCATTGAGACTCTCGACCGCCGATTCGCCGTGGAAAGCACGCCGGCCTGACAAGGCCTCGTAGAGCACTGCACCAAACGAGAAGATGTCAGAACGCTGGTCGATTGATAAGCCTCGCACCTGTTCTGGCGACATATATCCGGCCGTACCCATTACGGTACCGGCACTGGTTTGCGCTTTCAGAGTAGCTACATCCGTTTGGCCAAGGTTGTTACCACCTGGTGGGATGAGTTTTGCCAAACCAAAATCTAGAATCTTGACGCGCTCATCCGCGGTAACGAAAAGGTTCTCGGGCTTGAGATCGCGGTGAATGATGCCCTTCTCGTGGGCAGCCGAAAGGCCGTGGGCGATCATAGTTGCATAATAGATAGCCCGACGTTGTGCGAGAGGGCCCTGGTTTAGAATAGCGCGAAGCGTTTCGCCCTCGAGAAGCTCCGAAACAACATAGGGGGCACCTTCATGAATGCCCACGTCATAAACTGCCAGAACATTTGGATGATTGAGGGCACCCGCCGCTTGGGCCTCCTGCTCGAAGCGCCGCAACCGACCAGAGTCTGCGGAGTAAGTGGAGGGCAGAACCTTTACAGCAACGTCGCGATTCAACTTCACATCGCGTGCGCGGTATACCTCGCCCATCCCCCCGGCACCGAGGAGTGAGCGAATTTCATAGCGTCCGAGTTTTGTGCCTGCTGGAAGCTGCGCGGGCATTTGTGCGTACTTGCGATTGGGGGCGTTGACGTTCGAAGTTCGCGAAGATTGTAACTGCAGTAGTGAAGACTGGGCTAGCCGACAGAAAGAAAGATTTTCAACCGAATGGCTTCAGCTAGAGTGCGCGCCGACCCTCAACTCCTATCATTCGAGATTTCCAGGTTGCAATCGATGAGGTTTTCCGGCCGTGTCCTAATTTTGTGGTGCGAATCTGTGCTCGCTTGAATTCGTGCGCGTAACACGGCGGTGACGGAGTACCGCCCGTACGAAACACGGGCTGCTGGCATTTTTCCTGCACAGATGGGTTGTGGACTGTGATAGCGCCATCATGGCGCGACGTGTTCAATGGGCGGGCGCCACATAGTCTATGAAGTTAAGGTCCGGTGTGAATTTCTCATTTTGAAAACCGGGAACGCTGAAGGTTAAAGTGAGTAACCGTTGAATAGACCGGGTTTAACTTTTTAAGGAGTATCTATTCTTGCTTGTCTTCTCTTTCTTACGAGGAACGTGTTCACTGTTTGCAGATTGCCGCGTCACGCGCGATTTGGCAGACGAGTTTTTTCAAATCATCGATCTGTTGCTGTTGATGGGCGATTTGCGCCTGTTGTTCTTTGAAGGCGTTGACGAAGGCGACGCTCAAACGATCGTATTTCACGCCTTCGACTTCACCCTTATCGTTGTAGGTGACGAATAGAGGATTGATTCGCGCAACGTCTTCAGCGCCAAATCCAACATCCTGCGAAGCGTCAGACTTCCATGTGAATGAAAGAGGACGTAACTGATTGATGAATTTCAATCCATCTGAAAACGGCCGCAAATCTGTTTTGTAACGCAGGCTGGAGGAGCAGAAGGACATAACACCCAGACTGCTGCGACACACATGCATATTTCCTTGAATGCCCATCGTGAATACCCGGACGGGGCCCAAAGAAAGAATCCCACCACCATCAACCGTCAATCTACTGCCCGTGAATGTAGTGCCGATGGCGACGTTTCCGTTTTGACCAATCACCAGACGGGCCAGGCCAACCGTTCGATCATAGATACCGAAGACTCCGGGGGCCCCGAAGATACCGCTTTCGAGTGTCCAGACTCTTCGCTGACCGGCGGCGCTACTGTCGAGACTCAATATCGCGCGTTCGTTGGTGCTTCTAATCGAAGATTCTGTGATTCCAGAACTCTCAATGCTAAGGCGATGAGCGGGAGTGGTGGTACCAATGCCGATGTTGCTAGCCGAGAGCGTACCTCCGAGTGTTCCATTGCCACTGATGTGGAAGTTCGCACTTGTTTGGGTAGTCGTAGTGTTTTGAATGTAGTTCGGACTTCCAGGGGCAGGCAACCCGCCGCCGCCACCCGTTGAAGCGATTGTTACGGTGTTGCCTGCGGGTGTGAGTGCAATGCCTGGCCCTGCCGCCAGAGTGAGATTATCTCGCAACGTGCTCGTTCCAACCGTCACGCTTTTAACGACCTGCCCGGCGGCGATCTTCGAAGCCAACACCGAAGCGTCTGCCAACTTGGTGGTGGTCACACCTGCATCGGCAATCGAGATTGAATCGGCGGCGACGTTGATACCTGGACCAGCCCCGACATCCAGCGTGAGATTGCCCGTGGCTCCGCCGCCGGTCAGTCCCGCACCCGCTGTAATGTCGGTAATTGAACCGGCACCCGCGGCCGAGGTTTGAATTGTGCCATCGGGAAACTTGACTCCGCCGTTGGTTGTTTCGATAAGGCCCGCGACCGTGAGCTTCGAGCCCGGAGCCGATGTACCGATGCCGACGTTTGCATTGTTGCCAAGGACGAGCGAGTTACTTGCTGAGACAATTGCGCCCGCGCCGATAGCGGTCGCATTTCCAAGGCTTCCGGTACTTACGTTTGCGCCGGCACCGAGAATGGTATTGAAAGTTCCGACGTCATTGCCAACTCCCGCCTGATCTCCTACGAACGTATTGTGACCACCCAGCGTATTAAAGTGACCTGCGGAGTTCCCAACGAACGTATTCTGGCTGCCGCTCGTGTTCGCCTGACCTGCTTCATCACCAAAGAACGAGTTGCGAGTGCCATTGTTGCTAAAGCCGGATCGACTACCAAAAAAAGAGTTGTTGGCGCCGCTGGTATTGGAATAACCCGCCCTACGTCCGAAGAAAGCGTTACTAGCGCCCGACGAGTTATTGAGACCAGCTTCAGAACCGAAGATTGCGTTGTCGCTTGCGTTATTGTTGAATCCTGCTTCGTAGCCAAAGAATGAATTGTTGTTCCCAATTTGATTGAGGAAGCCAGCCTGAACGCCGAAGTAGGAGTTTTGCGAACCTAGCGTGTTGCCTCGGCCCGCGCTGGTACCGAAAATCGAGTTCTCGTTTCCATTAATATTCTGCTCACCGGCACCGTCACCGACGAATGTATTACTGAAACCAGTAGTGTTCAGCCGACCGGCAAACGCGCCAAAAAAAGAGTTAAAGCTTCCCCCTGAGTTCTGGCTGCCGGCACCCCACCCTAAGAACGAGTTGCCAGTGCCGGAGGAAATAGAGATTCCCGCGTCAATACCCACTGAAGTATTTCCCCCGCTGGTGCCGGTCGCACTCAGAACCCTCTGACCCCCAATGTTGAAATGCATCGCAGCATTGAACACGGCTGCCGTGCCCATGCCGGAAATATTGAAATTTGAAGCCGGCTGCGATGTCGTTGTGTTCTGAATAAAATTGCTGCTCAGATTTGGAATGTCTGACACCTGGATCGGTGAGCTGGTCCAGGCCGAACCGTCACTCCTGAGAAAATTACCTGACGCCCCAACCGAGCCGAGCCCGGTGCCCCCATTTCCGATTGCCAGCAAGCCTGTTAGTCGACTTGTGGGAATCGTGAAGTTACCCGTAAGCGCGTTAGCATTCAGAGTTTGACCAACATCGAGATTGCCGGGGATGTTTACTCTACCCGCTGGATCGATTGTGAACCTTGCTTGTAACGTGTTCCGGTTGAGGATTCCGAACAACCCCGGGTTGCCTAAGATGCCGCTCTCCACATTCCAAATTTGATTCTGTCCGCCAATCGTGCTGTCCAGACTTAGGATGGCAGCCT
>DATBMP010000124.1:0-5926 GCA_036554845.1 Pyrinomonadaceae bacterium | reverse complement strand
CGTGTAGCCATATTTCATTCTTCCCTCTCACCTGGTGAACGCTTTGATGAGTGGACGCGGGTGCGAAACGGCGACGCCAGAGTCGTTATCGGCACTCGTTCAGCTGTCTTTGCTCCGGTACAGAACCTGGGTTTGGTGGTTGTTGACGAGGAACACGAATCGTCTTACCGGCAGCAGGAATCACCTCAGTACAACGGTCGTGACACCGCGATCGTGCGCGCACAAAAGGAGTCAGCAGTTGTTGTTCTCGGGTCTGCAACTCCTTCACTCGAGTCTTTTCATAATGCGCGTGCAGGCAAATATAGATACCTGCAGATGCCACAGCGTATCGCTAACAGGCCCATGGCCAGCGCAACTTTGATCGACATGCGACAGGTCTTTGATCGTCACAAAAAACCTCGCGTTTTTTCTGACGAACTTCTTCAGGCGATTGAAGACACCCATGCAAGAGGTGAACAGGCAATCGTCCTGCTGAACAGGCGGGGGTATTCGAGTTTCGTGCTGTGCAGGACTTGCGGCGAAACGATTCAGTGTCCCAATTGCGATGTCACGCTTACGTATCATCGCAGCGAAAGAGTAATCCTCTGTCACTACTGCAATCATCGTCAGGCTGCTCCGACGAAGTGTCCGAGTTGCGATGGCAAATACATCTACTACGTAGGCGAAGGCACTGAACAGATCGAAGAGATGTTAAAGAAGCAGTTCCCTTCCCTGCGTATCGCTCGAATCGATCGCGACACTACGGCACGAAGGCGGACTTTTGAGAAGTCATTAACTGATTTCAGTGAAGGTCGATTGGATATGCTGGTGGGAACGCAGATGCTCGCTAAAGGTCACGACTATCCCAATGTTACTTTGGTTGGAGTTGTATCGGTTGATCTGGGACTCGCACTACCGGACTTTCGTTCGGCAGAACGCACTTTTCAACTGCTGACTCAAGTGGCCGGACGAGCTGGTCGCGGCGATCGAGCGGGCCAGGTTCTGATCCAAACTTACCATCCGCACCACTACGCGCTACTGCATGCGAGCGCGCAGGACTACCAGGGGTTTTATGACGAAGAGATAAAGCATCGACAGAATCTTGCGTACCCTCCCTTCGTCTCACTCGCTTCACTACTTATCCACGGCACTGATCTTGGGCGAGTAAGGGCTGATGCGTTATTGCTGAGAAAGGCGTTGGATCGTGCCAATCCCGATCGCACCTGTCGCATCCTGGGCCCAGCGCCGGCGCCGCTGGCAAGACTTAAAGGCGAGCATCGTTTTCAAATGCTCGTAAAGTCACGCAGTAGACGTCAATTGCGAACACTGGCCGACACCGCGTTAAAAGAAGTGGCCGAACAAGGCGTAAATTTGCGGTCCATTAAGCTCGAGATCGATCCGGTCTCCGTAATGTGATTACGTGCGCCAGTCGACTCGCATCAGTTACACTCTTTTCTCATGAAACTCTCAGAACTCGCGGCCGCGACGCAAGCAAGCATCGATGAAAAATACGGAGACACTGAGATCTCTGGGGCGGCCGGCTTAGACGAAGCAGTGGAGGGATATGTCACTTTCCTTGCGAACCCCCGTTACACACCGCGGTTAAAGACCACCCGCGCAACGGCCGTATTCGTCGCTGAATCAGTTGATGTGGGCCGAAACGATCTGGCAGTGCTGCGCGCGAAGGATCCGTACCTCGCGTATACCAAAGCACTCCGCCTGTTCCATCCTGAAACTGAGTTCGAGCCGTTCGTTCATCCGTCGGCAGTGATCGATCCGAGCGCGATAGTCTCCCAAACCGCCTGGTTAGGCGCCTTTTCATATGTTGGACCACGTTCGCAGATCGCTGATGGCGTTCGTATCCATCCCAACGTCACAATCTATGAGGACGTCACCATCGGAAAGTCATCTATGATCCATTCAGGATCAGTGATTCGCGAACGCTCAGTCATCGGTGAACGAGTAGTGATTCACAATAACGTCGTCGTTGGTTGTGATGGATTCGGCTATGCAAAGGATGAACAACGTCGCTGGTTAAAGATTCCACAAACCGGTCGCGTAGTCATCGAAGACGATGTGGAGATCGGGGCCGGAACCACAATCGATCGCGCTTCAGTTGGCGAGTCGCGAATCGGCCGCGGGAGCAAGTTGGACAACCTGGTTCAGATCGGACATTCGTGTACCGTTGGTGAAGATACGTTGCTATGTGCCCAAGTCGGGCTCGCTGGAAGTTCGCACATTGGTAGTCGTGTTATTTTGGCGGGCCAAGCGGGAGTCGCAGGACACCTAACCATCGGTGACGATGTGGTCCTGACAGCAAAGAGTGCCACCAGTCACGATGTCCCACCTGGAAAAGTCATCTCGGGTATTCCAGCTTTCGACAATAAGGATTGGTTGAGATCGACAGCAGCGTTCCGCCGTTTGGGTGAGATGCACAAGACGATAAGAGAACTACAAAGGCGGGTTGAGGAACTCGAAGGCAAAAACGAAATCAAGTAACCGCTCCACCATCGACGATGACGATCTCACCGTTCATAAAGCTATTGCGATCGCTGACCATAAAAGCCGCGTACTCCGCCAACTCTTCCGGCCGCCCGAGTCTTCCCGCCGATGCCCAAAAGTCGTGCATCTGAAGCAGCCGATCCGGTAGCGCTTGAGCCAACTCCGTATCAAAGATTCCCGCCGCAATCGCGTTGACCTTTACCCCAAAAGTCCCTGCCTCGCGGGATAAGCATTTAGTGAACCCAATCATCGCTGCTTTTGAAGTGGCGTAATGAACTGAGGTAGGCAGAGCGCGTAGGGCGCCAATCGAAGTGATATTGAGAATGCTTCCCTTCCGCTGACGAATCATCTGCTTGTACATCGGCTTGGTTACCGCGAAGAGACTATCGACGTTGGTGTGGATGACTTCGTCCCAGGCGCGATCGGTCGTAGTCGCAAAGTTATCGCCCCGGTTGATTGCCGCATTGTTGACAAGGATATCGATCCCGCCCCAGGCCTCGACCAATTCTCGAGTCAAACGCTTCATGCCCACCCGATCGGTGACGGAAACCTTGAATGAAAGCGACTTGCGTCCCTGGCTAGTGACTCTTTCGCGCGTCGTATCGGCTAAATCATCACGACTTCCATAATTGAAAGCGACGTCCGCGCCCTCGCGAGCAAAAATCTCGCAAATCGCCGCACCAATGCCTCGCGTTCCGCCGGTTATGAACGCGCGTTTTCCTTCAAGCAGCAAGCTCACTAGCTGGTTTCTCTCCTCAGAAGCCCACTTTGAGAGACAAGCGGACGAGAATTAAGGTATGGATTCGTAATTGCCGGAGAATTAAATACTTAAAAGAATTAAGAGTCAACGCAGTCAGGCGACCTCGCTCAGAACTGCGTCATCACTTCTATGCGTCGTGGCAGGGATGACCGCCGCAATCTCTTCTACGATTCGGCGCGTCGCATTGGGTAGGGCCAAACCAACCGTGGCTGCTCGCATCGCTGAATAGTGAGCTGAATCTTCGACCATACGACGAATGACCGGAACGATATCTGTTGCCTGTTCCAACAAGACCCCGGCGCCTCGCTTTACGATCAGCTTTGCAGCGCCAGCCTCCTGAGGCATCGGTCCCGCAATCACGTCTGCAACTATTGGTAAGCGACAAGCGAATGCCTCGAACGTAGTCAATCCACCGAGTTTTGAGATCATTACGTTCGCTGCACCCATCAACTGTTCAATCTGTTCTGAATATCCGATCACCCTTATCGGCATCGTGGCATCCAGGGCAAGCATTTCCGCCTTGCGTCGCAACTCTTCATTTCGTCCCGCGAGGAATATTGCCTGCACGTCAAGACCACCCCGCACCAACTCGCGGAAGATCTGTGGAATGTTCCCGCCTCCTTCCCAGCCGGCGTTTACAAATACAGTGAACTTCTCGGGATCTAACCCCAACGCTCTTCTCGCGGCTTGCGCAGCCTCTTCACCGGGATAAGCAAACTTCGGATGCACCGGCATGCCGGAAATCTTGATCCGCTGAGGAGAAACACCGTAATCGATCAGTTGCTGTTGGGCTTCTTCGCTGGCTACCAGATAAAGAGTGACATCATCGCACGCCCAGCCCTTCCAAAATCCATAACAAGGATCGGTGACGACCGAGACTAACGGAATGCGATCGGCGAGTTTTAGTTCCCTTAAGACTCTCGCAAAGATGTGTTGCGTCAAAGGATGAACACTGACCACGACATGCGGACACCAACGTTCGAAGAGCTCTGCGCAGAAGGTTATGCAACGCTTATGAAAAAACTCTCGGGTTTCAGGTCGAAATTTGTTCACGCACCAGTAAAGATACTTCATCCAATGCTGCCGGTTACGAAGAAGCCAGTTGTATAGCGCAACCAGCTTTGCAGTCAGGTGATGAGATTCTTCGACCGCTCTCACGACTCGCACCGCGTAAGATTCGCTTTCGAGAAACTTCTGTACTCCTGCAACGATCGCCGCGGCGGCCGAGCGGTGACCTCCGCCCGTATCCGAAGAAATGATTAGAATTTTTGGAACCCGGGGTGTTGACATTAAAGATTGATGATTGTCGATTGACGATTAAGTCCTTAAGCGTGTGGTTCTTTCAAATGTTCGATCACGCGCGGACGGCTACACCATCGGCTTCGGCCTGATCGCGTTCGAGATCCTTCCTGGCTTTCTTCATCTCCCGTTCCAGCTTCTTGATCTGGATCAAGTGCTTCGGATTGAACGGAAGTGATGGGTAATAACTGTTGGATTCATGAGTACAGAAGCACCCATCCGATGCCTTCTTCCGCCGCTCCTTCATTGCCGGCGATAACCACAACTTCTGGAAATTCCAATCAAACTCACGGAGATTGCCGATGGGCGCCAGATTCTCGCAGGACGAAACGGTCCCTTCGTCATAGATTACTCCGCCCGCTGTACCCGCGTAACACTTCATCTGGGCCGTTTGCGTTTCCTGCGTCTTGGTAATCAACCCGTGCATGTAGATATCGATCGCTGCCTTGAAAAACCCGGCACTGCCGCCGTAGTTATTCTTGATCGCCGCGTGACGCGAGTCGTCATCAATCATCTGAGCCAGCCGCGCATATCTCGAATGATCTATCTCCAACTCAACAGGATCAGCTGAAGGCGGACGAATGTAGTTGAAGTTAACCTTATCGGGTCTGAGGTCATACTTCAGAAAGTCGTACCACTCGAAAATCGTGTCCTGATTCGAATGCATGAAGCAGGTACAGGTTTGCACGTCGAGACGCGGATACTCTTTCTTAATAGTCTGAAGTTGTCTGGCAGTGTCGATGGCAATGTCCCACGAACCTGGTTTCTGGCGAATCTTTTCGTGCTGATCCTTAAGACCGTCGATACCGAGTGCAACCGTGACGTTCAAGTTGGGACATTCTTCAAGAATCCGAGTCACGTCGGGAAAGATTCGTTTCTGAATCTGCCCGTTCGACATGATGTAGATCGATTCGAGTTTGTTATTCGTGTAGAAGGCCTTGGCGATCTCGGGAAGGTCCTTGCGCGTGAATGGCTCGCCACCCGCCAAAATCAGTACGCCCAGGTTGCCACCGAGGGTCTCAGAGATGCGTTGGATTTCGTGCGTTTTCATTTGGAGCTTCTTGCGCGGGCGATCGTCCAACTCATCGGTGAAGAAGCAGTGGGTGCAACGCATGTCACAGACGGAAGTGACCAGTATGTTCAGTAGAACAGGCGAAAAAGGCTGGCCAATTGCCAGTTTCGCGTATCGTTTAAGTAATTCTTTAGTAGTGAAGTCCATTATTTTTCGCTCCTTTAGATTCCCAAAGCTCCTCTTCGCGTTGCGTCTCATCGTCGGAGACGATTTAACTTAACTGATACGTTATCAACTTTATTATGTCAACGCCGACGTGATCTCTTGTTCATCCTTTCTTCTAGGCTGAGTCGAAACGTTTCACTTACGAAGTT
>DATBMP010000061.1:0-5772 GCA_036554845.1 Pyrinomonadaceae bacterium | reverse complement strand
TGTGGCAGTTTCCGCACTTTCTGGCGATTGCGTGGATGTATCGCGAAGACTACGCCAGGGCCGGTATTGTCATGCTTCCCGTGGTCGAGCCCGACGGACGCGTAACAGGCCAGCAGATTGTCGTGTACACAATCATGCTCTTGCCTGTCAGCCTATTGCCTACCGCTTTAGGCATGGCTGGAAACATCTACCTGGTTGGCGCGCTGATCCTGGGACTGCTTTTTCTCTTCAGCAGTCTTCGCGCTGCGTTTTCGCAATCGCGCCAGCAAGCGCGTCGTCTGCTGCTTGCTTCAGTGCTTTATCTTCCGTTGCTGTTCATTCTGATGGTCCTTGATCGGTAAATTGTGAATGGTGATTGTAAATGGGTAAGCGACTACCGCTCTTTACATCGAGGACAGCTGTCTCTGATTACCATTCAACGATTCACCATTCACTATTCACCATTCACCATTCACCAGACAGGAGAAGTAACCGATGGGACGAGTTCTTGCGGTTATTATCTGGGCACTGACACTAGGATCAGTCTCCCTCTTTTTCGTTAAGAAGTGGTGGTTTCCTACCGCCATTTCAGCCCACGCCCCGGCGCTCGATCGCCAGTTTCTCATAACGATTATTGTTGTCGGGCTTGCTTTCACCGCCGCACAGATTGGTTTGGGATGGATGGTCTGGAAGTATCGCGACACCGGAAACCGTGCTCGCGCCACCTATACACATGGCAGTAGCCGGCTCGAAGTTATTTGGACCGTGATTACTGCCATCATCTTTATCGGCCTGGCGGTGATGGGACAAAGTGTCTGGGCGTCGTTGCATTTCAATCAAGCTCCCGCCGGCTCGTATCAGGTTGGCGCTGTCGCGCAACAGTTTCAATGGAACTTTCATTACGCTGGTCGCGATGGAGTTTTCGGTCGCACTGATCCGACTTTGATCGACGACTCAGTGTTGAACTTCATTGGGCTTGATGAAGCGGATGCGAGCGCGAGAGATGACGCTGTTCATAGCGTCCTTGCCGTTCCTGTGGGGCGTCCGGTTGAACTATTTCTCCGTTCAAAAGATGTAATTCACAACTTCTTCGTTCCGCAGTTGCGTTTCAAACAGGATTTGGTTCCCGGTATGGTGATTCGAGTGCACTTTACCCCGCTCACCGTCGGCAAGTATGAACTCGCCTGTGCGGAACTCTGCGGTCAGCTGCATTTCAAGATGCGCAGTTACATGCTGGTGCTTCCTGAAGAGGAGCACCGTGAATTGATCGGTTTACCGCAGGATCAATTTCAAACGCGAATGACCGAATTGCTGGCGAAGTATCAGTTGCCAGCAAATAATTAATATTCGACTGCTCTTTACGCTGCGATTAATAGGTCGTAACAACGAGGAGATCAAAGATGTCAGTTGACACCCACGAAGTGCACCGGCACCCGGCGCCTACGGGATTCATCAGAAAATACATCTTCAGCATTGATCATAAGGTGATCGGGATTCAGTACATCATGCTCGCACTCGCGGCCGTAGTGGTCGGCATGATCATGTCGGTCCTGATGCGCATGAACCTTTCATGGCCGGGAACAAATTGGCCCATCCTGGGCACGCTGTTCCCCGGTGGCGCGCCCGGCGGCATGATGAATCCAGAGTTCTATCTCTCCCTGGTAACCATGCACGGAACCATCATGGTCTTCTTCGTGCTGACGACAGCTCCTCAAGGTGGCTTTGGCAACTACTTTCTGCCGATCCAGATTGGTGCTGAGGACATGGCTTTTCCCTACCTCAACATGCTTTCGTTCTGGGTGACCTTTGTGGGGTTTGTGGTGATCCTGGCGGCGATCTTCTATTCGGGTGCTGAATCGACAATAGGACCAATCGGAGGTTGGACCGCTTACGCACCGTTGAGCGCCTTGCCCAATGCCGGACCAGGACAAGGCATGGGAATGAACCTTTGGATCATTAGCATCGCGATCTTCTGCGTCGGCTCGTTGTTGGGCGCGCTGAACTTTATTACTACGTTACTCAACATGCGCACACGTGGCATGTCTTTAATGAGAATGCCATTGACCTGCTGGGCCTGGTTCACAACCGCCGTGCTCGCGTTGCTTTCGTTCCCGGTACTTTTAGGTGGCGGCATTTTGCTGTTGCTCGATCGTACAGCGGGCACGAGTTTCTTTATTCCCGGTGGACTATACGTAACTGGCGTGTTGTCCGGTACGCAGGAGAGTTTTCCCCTCCACACTGGTGGTTCGCCGATCCTTTGGCAGCACTTGTTCTGGTTCTTCGGGCATCCTGAGGTTTACATCGCGATTCTTCCGGGTATGGGTGCGACGTCGCATATTCTCGCTACCTTCGCACGTAAGCCTGTCTTTGGATACCGAGCCATGGTGTTTGCGATCTTTGCCATTGGCCTGCTCGGTTTCTTTGTTTGGGGCCATCACATGTTCATCAGCGGCATGAGTCCGTACTCAGCGATGACGTTCTCGATCCTGACGCTGTCGATTGGTGTGCCCTCAGCGGTTAAGACCTTCAACTGGTTAGGCACTCTGTGGGGTGGACGCATTCGCTTCACTACAGCGATGCTTTTTGCGATCGGCTTTGTATCGCTGTTCGTCGCAGGTGGTATCACGGGTCTCGTCCTCGGCCAGACCTCGCTCGACCTGCCGATGCACGATACCTACTTTGTCCCGGCACACTTCCACCTCGTGATGGGAGTAGCCTCAATTTTCGGCATGTTTGCGGCAACCTATTTCTGGTTCCCCAAGATGTTTGGCCGCTACATGAACGAGTCAATCGGCAAGATCCATTTCTGGATCACCTTCATCGGTGTCTACTGCATCTTCGTACCGATGCATACGATGGGCATTGTGGGAATGCCGCGACGGTTCGCTCAGTTCACTGAGTACGAGTATCTGAAAGAGCTGCACCCTTTGGTGGTGTTTGTTTCGATCGCCGCCATCATCACGGTGTTGGTACAGGTTCTCTTTTACTTCAACCTGTTCTGGAGCATCTTCAAAGGGAAGAGGGCGCCAGAGAATCCATGGGACGCAACAACATTAGAATGGGTCACAACGTCGCCTCCACCGCACGACAATTTTGCCGGTCATCTGCCGGTGGTCTATCGAGGACCGTATGAATTTGCCGTGCCCGGGGCGCCAAACGATTTTGTGATGCAGACTGAACCCGGCGCAGAGGTATCAAGCGGTAATGGCCACGAGGGTCACAAGCACTAGACCCGGCACCAAGAAGCGACCAGGCGGTGGTCCAAAGCCGCCGGGTCCAAATGGGAAAGGGCCGGGTAGTAACGGTCACGGCAAAAGTCATGACCAAAGTCCCCGGTTTTCGGCCGCAACCTACCGTATAACGATATGGGTTGTGTTGGCTGCGGTCGTGATGATGTTCGCAGCTCTTTCGAGCGCCTTCATCATCCTGGCCAGTTCAGAGATGTGGCAGCCGATCGTGATGCCACGGATGTTCTACCTGAGCACCGCGATAATCGTTATCAGCAGCCTGACTTTTGAATTCGCAAAACGATCTTTGCAGAGTGGACGCGAAATTGTTTATCAGCGGTGGTTGAAATTGACGCTGGTGCTTGGTTTCGTGTTTCTGATAACGCAGCTTCTAGGTTGGCGCGAACTCGCTGCACAGGGAGTCTATTTTCAAGGCCAACCGAGGCGCTCGTTCTTTTTCATCTTTACCGCCCTTCACGCTGTGCATTTAGTGGGTGGAATCATTGCACTGAGCCATTTGATGACGCGAGGGCGCGCGTATCATGACATTTATCGAGTTGAGCGGATCGAAGCAAGCGCCTCTGCAATCTCGCTCTACTGGCACACGATGGATGTTCTTTGGATCTGGCTCTTTTCACTACTGCTGTTCTGGGGATGAGTTAAGACAAGATGGTTGCTGCAGTTCAAAAAGAATACAAAGCGAACGTTGCGAGCGATAACCGCTACCGGTTGGGAGCGTGGGTGTTGCTTGCGGCGGTCGTGATGCTGTTTACATCGTTGTCCAGCGCGTACGTGGTCCGCATTGCGGCGACCAATGATTGGCAGCCGTTGCCGCTGCCCAAAATTCTCTTCGTAAGTACCGCAATCATTCTCATTAGTAGTTTCACCATCGAGATTGCGAAGAGAAAAGTCGGAACCAGGTTGGCCCATTCTCGCTGGCTCTTGGTCACAGCGATTCTTGGTGTCGCTTTTCTCTTTACACAGTTGCTGGCCTGGCGACAACTTGCGCGACAGGGACTTTATCTTGCCTCCAACTCTCGCAGTTCCTTTTTCTATCTTCTCAGTGGAATTCACGGAATACATCTCGCCGGCGGACTTCTGGCAATCACGTTCGTGTTTCTCAGATCCCGCCGGTTGGTCAATGAGGAACTATCAGGAACAAAGGGAAGAGGCTTAACAGATGCAACGGCGATCTATTGGCACTTCATGGACGCATTGTGGATCTACCTATTTCTACTCCTATTCTTCTGGAGGTGACAGGTGAGTACTGAAGCACGTGTGGCACAGTTTCCTGCGGCTGACTGGAACGGGGGCACACTCCCTTATCGAGTTGGTCATCGCAAACTCGGAATGTGGTTGTTTATCGTTTCCGATTCGCTGACCTTTTCCGCACTACTCATTGCTTATAGTTATGTACGCGCTTCGAATGTTTGGCCCACTCCATTTCCGTTCTACCCCAGCATTGTATTCGCCTCGGTGATGACGTTCTGTTTGCTGTCGTCCAGTTTGACGATGGTGTTCGGCGTCTCTGCTTCGAGTCGCGGCGACAAAGACAAAGCACGCAAGTGGATTCTTGCGACTATCTTTTTTGGCGTCGCCTTTATTGTGCTGCACGCTATTGAGTGGAAGCACCTCATCGACCAGGGCTTAAGACCGTTTAGTTTGCCCGCACAATGGGTAGAAGTGTTTACGACGACTGATGGACTATTGCCATCACCGCTGTTTGGTGCGACGTTCTTTGCAATTACCGGACTGCACATGTTTCACGTTGCGACAGGCGCTATCTATCTCGCTGTGGTCGCTGCGCGCATGAAGAAACTGAATCACGAAGATGTCGAGATCAGCGGTCTATACTGGCACTTCGTGGATCTGGTTTGGATGTTTGTGTTCCCGCTCATCTACATCATGTCCGTTGACGTGGGCGGTCACCTGGCGGGCCATTGAGTTCATCCATGACTGGCCAAATACCAGTTTCCGATCTCCGTTGCTTGCGAGGACTGTCGAGAGCAGAAACCGAAGGAGCAAAAAGATGACCGCACACGCTGAAGAGCATTTCGCCGGAACGAACAAGTTGTTCATCTCCATCTGGGGTTGGCTTGTCCTTTTGACGCTCGTCGAGATCTTTCTGGCGTACAGGCCTATGTCGCTGGTGCTGATGTTGACCATTCTGATGGGACTCTCGATTATCAAGGCGGCCTTGATCGTGGCGTACTTCATGCACTTGAAGTTCGAACGCCTCAGTTTGATCCTGACGATCGTTCCCATGCTGGTAGTTTGCATCTGTCTGTTGTTCGTATTTTTCCCTGACAGCTTCCGTTCGGCGGGTTTGCGGTATAAGTTTAAAGAGCCGCCCGCTATTACCAAGACGGCGACGGAGACAGAGCATTGATGTTGTCCATTCGATCAGTAAAGGTGCTTTTGCTTGCGGTTATTGCAGGTTGTGCACTCATGTGGTTTCCTGATGCTGCGGAGGCACAGTGCTCGATGTGTCGCGCGTCGCTTGAAGGCGCCAGGAACGCACTCTTTATCCGCAACTTCAATATCGCCGTGTTGGTGTTGTTGATCC
>DATBMP010000069.1:0-3730 GCA_036554845.1 Pyrinomonadaceae bacterium | reverse complement strand
GCCGTACCCAAAGACTTTTTGTGCAAAGCTACTCGCCGGTGAATTCGCCGCGAGCTTGTTGGAATCGGCCGCGAACTCCTCAGGTTACGGCCCGTCGTGGCATCTCCCCGGGCTGAAGCCCGGTGAGAATGAGAGGTGGCGTTTGGACTTTTAGAGCAAAGCCGCACCAATGTCATCTAGCGAAGATTGGTATCAAAGAACTCGATCACACCGCGATCGTAACCCTCTCCTTGTTCCCCTGTAGCCGACGCAAGCCTGAAACCGGATAGAGGTAGATCGGTTTTGACTTCAACGTTCTCTCGTACGGGAAAGCATGACGCCAACGCCTGGGTCGACTCGCGCAGATAACCGGCGTCTGCTCCTGACAGTAAAAGTACGCGTTGGTCCTTTAAGCTCGCAGCTAACTCACAAGACGGAGTGCCTTTGTGAGTCTTCATCAAATAAAGACGCGTAGCAGTGCCCACGAGTTTGTGCAGGAAGTTGTAGTCGAGGTTGTAACGATCGTGGACCACGTTGCGCAGTAGCTCATCGGCGCTGCGCGGAATTGAATCAAGTACGAGTACCCGCACTTCACTCTCCCTCGGCGAGGCCAGCAATGCAGCGTAGGCGCCGAGTTCGACACCATACAGTCCAATTTTATTTCCGATTAGCTTTCCACCGCCGGGTGTTTTTAATGATCGCAAATAGGTCAGTGCTGCTAATACATCCTCCGACTCCTGGCCGCCAAACGTGGTGTATTTGACTGCGGGGTTTTCCGCGTGCCCGCGCAGGTCGGGCCACAGGATGGTGAAGTCAGCTGCTTCATTCAACTTCACGCCGAGATTGAACAGCCATGATCGATCTGCGCCATATCGGTGAAGAAAGACTACTGCGGGTGCGCCTTCTGCTCCGCGCAAGAGCCAGCCGCGCGCGCGTGTCCCATCGTTGTTGGACCAAGTTTCGTCAGAGACGCGCAAGACTGGGCCACTAATATCTCTGAATGTTTGAGGCGTTACGAGATAGGGGCGACGGGGAGGGCGAGTTACGCCATAGACAATCGACGCTAGAACAGCCACCAGCGCCAACACCAATACCAACACGATCGGCAAAAGCGATCTGAAGAGCTTCTTCCCAAATCGACGGCGTGGCGACATGAATATAGGGACGAAGGATGAGGGAAAGAGATCCCGTAATTCAGATCATCCTTTAGCGTGGAAGCTGACTCCTTTCGCTTTGGGCTCGCATATAGTCTTCAGGCGTGTTGATGTTATCAAAAAAGTGATCTGCACCTTCTAAATCTGAGAGTTGGTCGAAGCTGATCCAGCGTGTGCGGACGGATTGTAGCAGAGCGATGGGCCTTCGTTCGCCGGATTCAATCAGTTCAGTGGCCTTACTGAGACAAGGATCGATCCGATAGAGCGAACAAAGTGGTTGCGGGATCTTGTCTCGCTGGATCGGGGCAACTGCTTCAAAGTCTTCTCGCGAGTTTGCGAGACGTTCAAAGAGCTCGCTTGTGACAAAAG
Source organism: Pyrinomonadaceae bacterium (assembly GCA_036554845.1). GTDB lineage: Bacteria > Acidobacteriota > Blastocatellia > Pyrinomonadales > Pyrinomonadaceae > PSRF01. The sequence goes on along the minus strand of DATBMP010000069.1, from coordinate 2,228 downwards.
GAAGGTCGCAGGCAACCACTGCAGCCCATTCAGCACCACACACAGAAAGTGCCGCATGCAGTCCACCTAGCGCGCCCCACTGTTCGTAACGGTCAAGAACGATTTGGAACTCATCAGTTGGTTGAGACTTGTTTCCGACCAGGCGGATCGATGAGGTGATTGAAGAGAGTGCGGTCGTCACACGCTGAATTAACGTCTGCCCGTCAATTATTAAGGCAGCCTTGTCCGTTCCCATTCGACTGGAACGACCTCCGATTAGAACAAATCCTTGAATGGAAGATGTCATAACTAAAGAGGATGGGGCAGGTTTTCGCGATACCGACGAACTCGCGGGACGTTAGCATGCGAAAAGTGACGCATCAAGGCGGAACGAATCAGAAAGGAGCGCGGGCGTCTCGCCCGCAACGCCCGCGTAGACCGCAACGCCCGCGTAGACCGCAACGCCCGCGTAGACCGCAACGCCCGCGTTAGATCGTAACTCCCACGTTGGATGACGCTGCAAAGGAGGTTAGATCGTTCGTAAGAGGAGGATCGTCCATCACACGCGACCCTGCGGGCGAGACGCCCGCGCTCCAACGCTCTGTGGGTAACCACCTTGACCCACTGTGGTGCCAAAGCTATATTCGCGAGGACGGTGAGTCCGGAGTTATGTAGTTAACGGAGAGGTATTTAATGAAAAAGCTTTTGTTAGTTCTGTTGTTCGGTCTGATCGGAATCAGCCCCGCGATTGCCCAGTCGCCGGCAAAAAGTATGATCTCTGAAAGCTCTCAGTTCTTTCCCCTCGAAGACTTGCGTCCCGGGATGAAAGGCGTTGCCAGAACAGTGTTTTCGGGTACTGAGCCTCAGGAATTTGGAGTGGAGATCCTCGGTGTATTGCCTGGATTTCCCGCACCCCGACAGTCCGCAATTATCGCTCGTTTAAGTGGACCTAATGCCGAGAAGACCGGAGTTTTTGGCGGCATGTCAGGTTCACCCGTCTATGTGGATGGCCGCATTATCGGGGCCATCGCCTTCAGTTTTCCTTTCTCGAAAGAACCAATCGCTGGAATCACTCCGATCAAGCAGATGATCGAGCTGTTTGAGAACGGTTCGCGAGAAAAGCCGAAAGCTCAACAACCCCGCGCGGTGTCAATGGCTGAGTTGTCGGGAAAAGATTGGAAACCCATCCTGCCGAAACCTTCTATAAGTTCAGCTGCGCTGATTGCACCCGTATCGGCCGGATCTCCCCTGGTTCCTTATCTCGGACAACAGATGACGCCCATTGCCACTCCAGTTGTGTTCGGTGGAATTGGACAAGAAGCACTTTCGATGTTTGCGCCGCAGCTGATCTCAAACGGTCTGTTGCCTGTCTCGGGAGCCGGAGGATCGGCAGCGATCACATCGCTGGCAAAAGCGACTGAGAAGACCCTAACGCCTGGAACATCGATTAGCGTGCAGTTGGTTCGCGGCGACTACTCGATTGCAGCATCAGGCACCGTCACTTTCCGTGATGGCGATCGAATTTACGCGTTTGGCCATCCGTTCCTCAGTCTTGGTATGTCTGACATGCCAATGACGGAAAGTTCAGTGGTCACCGTTATTTCGAGCGTCAACAACTCATTCAAACTCTCGATACCTGGACAGATGGTTGGTTCCATTTCGCAGGATCGCTCGAGCGGAATCTTTGGCAAGCTTGGTCAGGCGCCGAAGATGATTCCGGTGAAGATCAACTTGCGCACCAGTCGCGATCGCAGTGAGACGTATTCCTACGAGATCGCCAACGACCAGTTCCTGACACCGTTGCTTCTGAACATCACGGTGTTCAATACAATCATCTCCAGCGAGCGTGCGTTGGGTGAATCCACGATTACACTCAAGGGTTCAATCAACGTGAAGGGTCACGATCCCATTCGACTTGATCATCGTTTCTCAGCGCATAACTCAGCGGTCCTTGCTGCCGGTTCGGTGGCCCAGCCGATGAGTTCGCTGTTGGGCAGCGGCTTTGATGATGTCCAGATTTCGGGCATCACACTCGACATCGCCTCTAGCGACACAAAGTATGCCGGTACGCTGGAACGCATCGCCGTCGATCGCACCGAAGTACGACGTGGCGACAAGATCGAAGTCCAGGCCTACGTTCGCACTGAATCAGGCAAGCAGTTCGTGCAGAGAATTCCGGTCGAGATTCCAGCCGACTCAACGCCGGGCCAGCTATTGATTTTTGTCGGGGATGGTGGAGCGTTGCAGGA
>DATBMP010000059.1:0-7079 GCA_036554845.1 Pyrinomonadaceae bacterium | reverse complement strand
CGGCTGCCGCAATGAACGGTACGCAGCTCGTCGGTTATGACAACTTCATTGGTCTGAGCCGCAGACGACATCAAATGCTCAGCGGCACTCTGGGAATTGAACTGTTCCCCAAACGTCCCGGTGCGCTGCGCATTGAGGTGGGAGTGTTGAGTGCCTACTTTCAACCAGTCAGTGGCGTTAACCGCGGAGTCATTACTGACTTGCAACGTAGCCGTGGATTCTCCTTTCGCTTGACAGGCACCACCAAGGATGGACGTCTACGATTCGACGGCGGTTTCACACGCAGCTTCTTCGACAGCCCCGGTGATGCATCGCTTAACCAGGGCGCCAATGTTGTTCCACTTTCGGGGCTTGCGCGCAATGCGCACTATCTCGAAGCGAGCTATGACATCCTTCGTGGCTTTTCAATCACGAAGAAAAGGAAAATGAATTTGACGCTGGGGTTTCGCGAAGAGAACGTGGCGCCGCTCTTTCGCAGTCTTGGCGCTTCAACACAAGCCGACAAGATCCAGTACGAATTCACTGTCAACGGCTCGCTCGATGAGATCACAGCGCAGTTTGGTCATTCAAACTTTCACGATAATCTGCGAAACATCCCGTCCATTCTCAGGACCATCATCGGCTCGACGCAGTTCTCGGTGGCGGCACCTGCGAAAGTGCTTTTGAATCGAACTACCGACTCAGTTTGGTTGCCACGACTGGGTTACAACCTGACCCGAGTCCACTCGTTTGCAAATGCGATCCCGGTGAATGGCGGGTTTGAAGTGGACCTTAGTTCAATTCCAGACCTCGTGGGAACCAGTCAAAGCTTCACCGCCGACTGGCAAATTAAGAGGCTCACTGTTGGCTACAATCTCAATCGTTCCTTACAAGACAATCAACAAACAGGCCAAGAACGTTCTGATCAATCGGTGCTGGTGAACACTGCGAGATTTGGTGTGGCTGCCAATAGCAAGCTCAATCTCAACGTGGACCTCAGTGTTGAGAGTTCGGCTAACAGACTGACTGGTCGTATCGATCGCACTTATCGCCTTGGACCAGGCATCGCCTGGCAAATAACCAGCACGATGGGTCTCACCGCCAATCTTTCAAATACCATTGCCGGCGACGCTGCCAACACCAGCCGCAGTCGTAACACTGAGTTTGATGCGTCATGGACCTATCGATTTACTGCCGGTAAGGAAGGTCCACGAAAGGTAGCGGGACAGTTTTTTATCCGCTATGCCAACAGCTACTCCCATGCACTCGACCGCATCGTTTTCAGTGACATCCTGAGAAAAAATCAAAGGCTCACCGCAAACCTGAGTTTCACCTTCTTTTAGGAGTTGTCATGAGAGCGTTGTTCATCGTCATTGCGTTGCTCGTGTTTACTTGTTCACCTGTAATGGCCCAAACGATTCAAGTTTCCCCGAGTTCCGTGAACGCTTACTCGCAAGGCGCAACTTCAGTGTTGTTGACCTTTGGCGGTCTCAATAATCAACAACCGGGAGAAGCAACCTGGTGCGGAGCTTTGATGCCTGCTTTTCCCGGTCTCGGTTTTCAATGCGATCCTGCGACGATCTTCGGACGCCTTCCGCAGCGGTACAACCAATCACGCTTGAGTGCGAACAACAGTTACACCGACATCATGTCGATTACTCCGCAGGTGGCGCGCCGTGCGTACACCGACGCTGTGCGAGGAAATACGAGCACGTTCTTCTACGTGCGACGCTTTATCAGCACCGTGGGTGGGCCAGACGAGTTTGTGCCGGTGACAATCCGTCTCAGCGGTAATGGCGCCGGCGTTCCACTCTCATTGACAGAGGTAAAACTCACCTGGGGTGTGGGCAAACCTGTGTTGTTCATCAAGAGTGGTGAAGCACTGCCGCGATTTGTTGCGGAGATCACTTACACGGGCACTGGCCGTCTCAAAGGACGATGGGAGTTAGTTAAACCGGGCGAGGATCCACCCGAGCCGCGTGACCTGCTTACTGAGGCTACCTTGCCGAGCGAAGAGCGTGCAGGTCAGAGAAGATATACACAGATGAGCCGGTTCAATGTTTTTCTGCCGCCGTCAGGAAAAATAGTTTTGCCTGGTCCAGAGTCGTGGCGTGTGGATGAAAGTTTGAATGGCTTATATATCGTCCTGTTGCGCATTGAAGCCTCGGACGATGGCGAGGCGAATACAGATCTCGCTTCAGTGGGTGCGGGAGCGGGAGTGTTGAGCAGCGGAGCGGTCGCTGGTTTTTCTTTGCCGGTTTTGAAGTACTACGTATCAAACAGTGGAGCAGCTCCCGCGGCGATTGCTGCTTCAACTCTCTTGTTGTTGAGACCGGACGATCAGGCAACGTTGACTGCTTCTAAGGTTGTTGACTTTACCTGGTCAGTGATGGAAGGAGCTGCCACATATCGCTTCGAAGTTGAGGATCTCCAGAACAGTCCGGTTATTTCAGCCATACTGCCGGTTGGTGTCGGGACTTATCGGACGCCACCATGGTTCAAGGACCGCGTCGGTAGGACCGTAGTCAGGTGGCGCGTGATTGCCTTTGATCAGGAGAATCGGGCAATCGCCACGACAGATTGGCGTGGACTTCGGTTGGCGGATCAATAATGGGGTCGGCGGTCAGAGATCAGTTGTTGGGGCTTTGGGCTTTGGGCTTTGGCTATTGCTTCTACAACACCAAAGTTTCTTGATTCAACCGCCACACGAACCAACCAGAGATCGAAGTTCATAGAACAAGCCAAAGCCCAAACAGCTGACAACCCCGTGCGTTGACACTGTTTTTTGCGGCTACTACTATTCCAGCCCAAAGAAACAGCAATGCGTCTCTTCGACATCAGCGTTCCTCTCTCGCACAACACGCCTACCTACCCGGGTGATCCCAAGTTCCAGATCCAGCAATGGCTAAGTCTTGAAAAAGGTGATAGCGCAAACGTGTCCATGCTCCACTTTGGAGCGCACACTGGGACCCACATCGATGCACCGGCGCATTTCATCCATGGCGCAGCTAAAGTTGATTCCGTACCGCTCGAATTATTGATTGGTGCGGCTGAAGTAATAGAAGTCCCGCAGGACTGCCTCGTGATAGACGAAAACTTTGTCCGCGAGCATGTCCGGACTGGAACCAAACGCGTCCTATTCAAAACCAAAAATTCCGAGTTCTGGCAAAACAATCTAACCACCTTCCAAACTGACTACACCTCGCTCAGTAACGAAGCCGCAACCCTGTTGGCCCAACTCAACGTTAATCTGGTTGGAATCGATTACCTCTCAATCGAGGAATTTCAAAGTGAGAATTTCGAAACGCACCTGAACTTGTTGTCGCATGACATCGTTATTCTCGAAGGACTAAACCTTTCCAATGTAGATCCCGGAATTTATGAGCTTATTTGCCTGCCGCTAAAGCTAGCCGGAGGCGATGGCGATGGAGCACCCGCAAGAGCCGTGTTGCGTCAGGCTTAAACGATCATGAAAGACGATTCGAAATATCGCGAGAAGGTTTATAAGTTGGTACGTCGCATCCCGCTTGGTCGTGTGATGACATACGGTCAGATCGCTGAGTTGCTCGGCGATGGCTATACTGCGAGGACAGTCGGGTTTGTGATGCATGGTTCGGATGATCAAACTCCGTGGCACCGCGTGATCAATGCACGAGGCGCAACCTCAACGCGTGGGTTGGTCCTGCCGCATGATAAGCAACAGCGTATGTTGGAAGCCGAAGGCGTGGTGTTCGATGCACGCGGCTGCTGTAGTTTGGAAAAGTATCTTTGGATACCGAAGGGCAGCAAGCGCGAACCTCAGAATCAAACACTATTTAAGAAGGCTTTGCCCTAAAAGTCGTTTTCATTCACACCGGGCTTCAGCCCGGTGCTTAAGGGCGGGACTGAAGAGACCAACCGTTTCAACGGTTTCTATCTTTCGATAATTCGTAACCTATTCACCACCAAAAGCCATGGGGCGCATCGAGAAACCATTAATCGTCGTCGTCTTCATCACCGGGCTAAAGCCCGGTGTGAATGAGAGCCGGTTTCCAGACTTTTGAGGTAAGGCTATTTAAGAAGTAATCTGAATCTCGAAAGTGAGGGCGGATATGAGCACCGATCCTTTGCAATCAAGAACTCCGTATCAGGTTAGTGGCCCACGTTACTCAGTTTCCCACCAAATGGTTACTACCGCGTTTGAGCTGCCAAACTTTCGTATTATGCAGAACCTCGGCGTAGTGCGTGGGATAGTGGTCAGATCAAGAAACGTTTTCGCGACAATTGGGGCGTCGCTACAAACGATCGTAGGTGGGAACATCACTGTTTGGACCAGGCTTTGCGAAGACACTCGTTCCGATGCCTTCGATATCATGATCCAACACGCGAGCGAGATTGGCGCCAATGCGATTGTTGGAGCTCGCTACGACACGACTGAACTCGCCACTGGAGTCACGGAAGTCCTGGCTTATGGCACTGCCGTCATAGTCGAACCAAGCAATCCCGGGGAAAGCTATCGTTCATGAGCACGCAAACCCAGGGCGATCTCGAGTCACTCATTCGCGAGAGACTCAGCCTGATCCCTTACACAAAGCTGCTCGGTATTGAACTCGAGTCGGTGACACCAGGTCTCGTCACCCTAGGAATGGATGTCCGGGCCGACCTCAAACGAAACAATGGAATTGCGCACGGTGGTGCCATTGCGTCGTTGATCGACAGTGCGACAGCGTTTGCGATCATCTCTCAGGACCCCGGGCAGTCGGCCGTCACCATCGACCTGACGGTCAGCTTCTTGAAACCCCTGGTAGACGGCCGGGCGACGGCCACGGCCCGAGTAATCCGGTCAGGACGTCGCGTCGCTGTGGTTTCGGCTGAAGTCTTTGATAAAGGCCAAAACCTCGTGGCCACAGCACTTAGCACCTACATAAAAGACTGAGATTTCCCCTGTAAAACGGCGGTTTTTTCGCGTGGACAGCCACTGTTGATCTATGTAAAATGAGTTTGGCCGTCTTCCTCCGCGCCATCCAACTGGTGCTTGCCCTACCACCGGAAAAATCGGTCGTTAAGTGCAGCCTTCTCAGGTCTAGCCTCCCATGTACTCACTGTACCATTCGCTACTCGCCCAGCATGCGAAACAGCTGACACCGGTGCGCTGTGCTCCGGCGACTGTGGGCCAGCTCCATCGATACTTCGAAGATGTGGTGCTGGAAAACACTCTCAGCGCCCTGGTTATCGAAAGCTTTCCGCTCTCGACCGAGCCATCGATCCGGCAGTTAGCACGCATTCAAAGTCTCGATGAAACTGCCCGCCGTCTGTTTCTCGTCGCTGGGAAGGAAGACGGACTGGCCCACCTGTTTCGATCCAAACCAAATATCAAAGGTGTTCTGCTTGAGAGAAACGAGCAGGGACGAGTGTGTGAACGGTTTGTAGTAATTGCCGACGCGCGCTTTTCTGCACTGCTAGCTTCAATTTCAATCCAGGATGGAAATCCTGAAGAAGCAGGCGAGTCGGTCGTATGGACCTTCGAACCTGACGTTGTCTATTCCGCGCTGGAATATTTGATGGCCCGCGTCACAGCCGAACATCCAGCTCAGGCTTCGGCTTTCTCAGAAGCAGTTCGCCTGTCGATGCCAAAGGCTACTTCGCTTCAACTCACGCTTGGTGTCACCACGAAGTTGGCCCAGCTACTTCAGGCGCAAGCAGAACGTGAGATTGCACTCAATCGAATCGCAACCTCGATCAGGAACTCACTTGAGCTGGAACAGGTTCTCGCGACAGCCGCACGTGAGGTTGGTCGGGCACTCAACGTCAACGCCTGTGCGGTTAGAATCGCAGGCAAGTCTTTGGGCCAGCCAATGACCAAGTTTTTCTACCGGTCAGGTGCGCCGCCTGATGCAGTGACGACTGCAAACTTCATCAAGGGTGTAGAAGCGCTCCATGCTCGAATGGCCCAGATGCGCAAACCCTACATCGTTGATGGTGATCATCCTGACGCTGGTGTTGCGCATGCGCAGGCAGTAGTGCCATTGGTTTTTAAAGGCGGGTTCGCAGGAATTCTCTTGATTAGATCGGATGATCGGACGCGCGTTTGGGCCGACAACGAATTATTGCTTCTCGGCACAGTCGCAGATCAATTGGCCGTTGCAGCCAATCAGGCCCACATGTATTCACAGATGCAACAGCAGGCTCTAACCGATGGTCTCACGGGTTGGCACAATCGACGCTCATTCGAATTACAACTCGAGCGTGATCTGCACCTGGCCACGCGAATGCGCCAACCGCTTTCGCTGATCATGATGGACCTGGATAATTTCAAACAGATCAATGACAACGCCGGGCATGAAACGGGTGATGCCGCGCTGCGAATGCTGGCCGAAACGCTGAGGGCTGAGTTGAGGGCTGTGGACACCGCCGCACGTTATGGAGGAGATGAGTTTGCAATCATTCTTCCTCAGGCGAACAGTGAAGGCGCTTATATTGTGGCCGAACGTCTCAGAAGAAAGATCGAGCAACTTGAAGTTCCGGGTTTCGGTGGCATGACTGCTTCCTTTGGACTGGCAACATTTCCGGTGCATGCATCGTCGCGCGACACGTTAGTGGTGGCCGCGGACCGAGCGTTGTATGAAGCCAAATACGCCGGCAGAAACCGAATCAGCATTCCGTCGGACGAGTGTGAAGACTATTCCGCCGACGCCGTCCGAGCACCCGAGATCATCGAATCAGTTCAACGAATGTAACCTTGGAGTGCGGTGGCAAGCGCAGCGCGACACCGCTTTGGATCATCGGTTCTAAAGAGAACCCCCTGCGTGAAAGTGAGATCCAAAAGACTGGCAAGCGCGACACCGCCTTGGATCATCGGTTCTAAGAGAACCCTTGGGTGAAAGTGAGATCCAAAAGACTGGCAAGCGCGACACCGCTTTGGATCATCAGTTCTAAAGAGAACCCTCTGGGTGAAAGATCATCGGTTCTAAAGAGAACCCCCTGGGTGAAAGTGAGATCCAAAGCGGTGTCGCGCTGCGCTTGCCACCGCACTCCAAGGTTTCGTTTTCCCTCCTCTGGCGTCCTAACCAAAATTCGCGCATCATAACGCTTCGCTGCTGCCGGACTTTTGATCGAGTCAA
>DATBMP010000555.1:0-5288 GCA_036554845.1 Pyrinomonadaceae bacterium | reverse complement strand
CTCTCTTTCGTTCGAATCGAAGATGTCCCATTAAAGACTTAAAACCTAATTGTTGGCAGCTCTGTTTCTGATTGGCTCGAGTCTTTTGACTCGAATTGCGGTTCAAAGAATCGAGCAGACGCTTGTTGCGATGGTAATGAGGCTGAATTTTCCGAACGAGTTAGTAGAGGTATTTATGACACACAAAAATAGAATTTTTTTTCGACCAGGTCGGTAGTTTGAAGCGATTCTTATTGATCTTCAGCATTCGAGGGACTTCGATCGAGTCGGGCGACGATTCATTGCGAAATCCCCATGATTGTCGCCACGGCAGGCAGAGATGGATGCGTTTGGGCGAGCTCTCAATGTTAACGCAGTGGATTACTTGGTCAAATTGTTCAGTGAGAAACCGCTACTTAAAGCAAACGACGAAAACAATCGGAGGTGACATCACCTCAGTTTCAACGCATAACAACGCATCCGTCCTCTTTAGCGGGAATCGCGTCACCTGCCGAATTCTCGACACTTCGGCTTTTCGTTTTGCAGGCTCTGGACAAACTTTGTTGTGACATTTCGGCATGCGCTTCTTCATCCCTTCTTTGGAACAGGCTTTGCTGGTGCTCAAGCGACATATTGTTTCGCCTGGGAAAGCTTTCGAGGTTTACGAAAGACCTTGACCAAACGGAAGGAGATCCAAATGAAAACCCGAACAAATTTGCGCCTCCAGGAGGAAACTGCCCGCTGTTTTAGCCCGACGATCCTGCTTGCTCAATCTCTCGAAAATTGCAGCCTCGGAAGAAGTGGAGATTCTGCGAAGCGGCTCATGACGGCCGTCCTGAATCAAGCCTTAGAGGATTTCGAAGAGAACGTTTTCACGAAACAACCGAGCGGCAGAAGTTTATATAGACAGGCCAGAGACTGGATCTTTGACGAAACCGAAGAATTGTTGTTCTCGTTTAAGAGCATCTGTCGGCATTTGGGATTCGATCCGGACTACCTCCGTTGTCAGTTGCTTCGCGCCAGCGCGAGGAAGCTCAGAATTTCTTGACGCTAAACTAGTTAGCTAGGAGATACAGTCGTCGCGCTCCATTGTATCGTAGGAAAACTCGAAAAGCTGCCATCCCGATCGCCGTATCTTTCGCTCATCGTCCGGACAGTATGGGACCTTCATCGACTGCGCGTTTTCACTGACATGACAGTGCGTCGCTTGGATTTTTAGGTGGGTTTGAATGGCTACTATTTGTCTCCATGGAGGTGCTCCCAGTGTAATAAACGTTAAGCCGGTATTCCGACCGTTGTGTAGGTTGGCAAAAACTGAGAGGACAACTCTTGAGAATTTTCTAAACCTTAGCAACCGATAAGGAGGATAAGATGACGACAGAACGAAATACCAAAGAAGCGCCTACCGATTTGAGCGGGAATGCGGTCGAGGAGATTTCGAGCAACTTGCGGCGGCTGCTCGCCGACGTGTTCGCACTTTACGTGAAGACCAAGAACTTTCACTGACACATCGGCGGACAGCACTTTCGCGATTATCACTTGTTGCTCGACGAGCAGGCTACACAGATATTCGCAATGACCGATGCGATCGCTGAGCGTGCGCGTAAGATGGGAGGCACGACCATCCGTTCGATCAGCGACATCGCGAAGAACCAGAGGCTGAAGGACAACAATAGCGAACGAGTTTGTCCGCAAGAGATGACCTGCGAGCTCTGCGAGGACAACCAGCAACTTACGCAGGCACTGCGATCTGTCCACAAGATTTGCGACCGGCACAATGACGTACCGCGAGTCTGATCGAGGTTTGGATTGACGAGAGTGAACGCCGGACATGGTTTTTGGCAGAGATTAACCAAGAAGTTTAAGAGACAAGCTATGGAAACCGCTAGCGCGAGAATTCTCTTCGTCAATCTCGGCGGTGCGCGGGAGTCTGACTATGACGGTCGGCCGATCAACGGCCCATCTCAAAGAGACTAGAGACATTAACATTTTCGTTAACTAACTGTTGACTAACCGACCTCACGTTTAACGGACAAGGAGGGTTTTGTGGCTATCTTCGAACCCGACGGCAAGAACGCGATTCATGATGGAGTCGAACACGAACCCGGCGGAGGCAAGGGCTTACTCGATCCGACGGATACGGCCCTGTTGTTACTGGATCATCAAGCGGGTCTTTTTCAAACGGTGAAAGACATAAGCGTAGCCGAGTTGCGGGCCAACACGACCATGCTCGCAAAGCTCGCGACTTTGGTTAAACTGCCTCTCATAACGACTGCCTCGGAGCCGAACGGACCCAATGGTCCACTGATGCCGGAGATTCATGAGTCGGCGCCGCATGCGATCTATGTGCCGCGCAAGGGAGAAGTCAACGCGTGGGACAACCAACTCTTTGTCCAAACGGTGCGCGAGACGGGTAAAAAAACTTTGATCATGGCCGGTGTTTGGACGAGCGTCTGCGTGATGTTTCCGGCCCTTGACGCCAAGACATCAGGCTTCAAAGTGTACGCAGTTATCGATGCTTCCGGCGATCCGAGCGAGATGGTCTCCAGAGCGACGGTCGCGCGTTTCGCACAAGCCGGCGTGGTCCCCACCTCCGCTAACGCGGTCCTGTGCGAGATTCACCGCACGTGGAACCGACCGGACGTTGCCGAGCTCGCTAGGTTGTATACCATGGTAGCGCCGAATTACGCGGCGCTAATAGAGAGCCACCAAAAATCACAAGAGGTGATCAAACAACAGAAAACATGAAAGCAGTGGGCGGGGACGATCTAATCAAATCGTCGCTATAGGGGGTCGAAACATTTGACCGGCTTGATAGCTGCCATACGTTTTCCTCGGACGTCTGAAAGCACGACCTGTCTTTCGCCGGTGCCGCCATTGTTCCTGATTGGCTCCGAGCATTTTCACACTCTCCTCAAGCTTCATTAACGTCGAATCAGATCGTTCGTTGAATTGTGCGTGAGCATGGGCCAGCTTTGCTTTCGACTTCGCCCAGCTCGCTCCCGCAAAAACTGGCCCATTCGCCGAATAACATTCTTCAGAGATTGTCTAGAGGTGTTGAAATCTCCAGTATCGCTGAGCAGAGTTATCAAGCATCAACGAAGGGTGCACATTCTCCTACCGTCAAGAGTCGACCCGACACTTGCCTTCGGTCAGAGGCGACGTTTCGGCACTTCGGCGAAGAATAGTCACGGACGGACTGCACCAGAACGGATCAGATTAATCATTGTGAATCGAGTTGGCTGCGTATTGTTATTTACTTACGGGAGGAAGCAAACACAGCGCGTAATCTGTCTTTGAGTAGGCAGGTCGATTTCCGTTGGTACACGTGACGGATTGATAGCCGCATTGCGAGCACCGAACAGAATTTTTGCCATAAACCCAATCAGGCAATACTTTTGTTTGATCACAACTTCCCTGCTAATGCGCCCAGAGCTGGGGCCAGGTTTTGATAACGGGACTCACTCGGGGCAACTGGCGCCACATCGGCGGATTCCCTCTCTTAATCACTATCTCAGCATTTGTCGGTGGGCCGACACGCACTCTTTGAGCCATCCTGTTCGCTTGAGACAGCCGGATTGAAAATCGTCTGCGATACTCATCACTTATAAATGATCACTAAAGGGAATGGCGTCTGGCACGTTCGTTGTTATTGCTAGTGAGCAACTGAGAAAGTTGAATGATCAATGAAGATCCAAACGTCATTCCTGACAGCACTTCTTCCGATCGGGAGTGACCTGCTACAACGCGTAACGATTCAAGGTATAGAGCCCGCCCTGGTAGCAGCAGTAGTTGAGTACGGTTCTATTGGTTTGGTCCGCTTGTCGAGATGGATGAAAGCGGAACGGAACTCGTGATGCGATCGGCAATGGTGAAGCCTCGCTCCCGCGGACCATCGCTCGTGAAGTTTATGCTACAAAGCGGGAAGGATGCTCTTCCTCGGTTTAGTTAGGACTCCGACGCCGCCTCGAGGAGATCGGTAAGGGCGCCTACGCACTGCGGCAGGAACAGTTCTTTTACGCGGACATGGTGGATCTCATGAAAGCGGATTACGCCCGCAAAGGTAATCGCTCATGGGAAGATGTCGTCCATAAGATTAAGCCGCTCGCCGCCTCCTTCGAATTTACCCGCGCGGCCGACATTGACCTGGGCAAGATCAACAACCACATCGATCGACGGATCGGGGAGAAAGCCGCGATCGCCACAATTAACGGCGAGCTGCGCTACCTGCGGCGAATGCTCAGCATTTCTTGCAAGCTTGGCAAACTTGCCGCAACGCCGGTGATCGAGCTCCTTCCAACGAGAACAAGCGAGACGATTACGTGGAGGCAACGGACTTTGCCCGGCTGCTCACCAAATTTCACGACGTCGATGTCCGGGATCTAGTCGAATTCCAATATGCCTCTGGCTGGCGGGTCGGCTCGATCATGCGTCTCGAGAAGAAAGATATCGATTGGCAGCGCGAGACTGTCACGCTGCGGGATGCGATTTCTAAGAATAAACAACCGGCGCTGCTCTCGTTCAAGAAATTTCCGGCCATGCGCGCCGTACTCCTCCGCCGCAAGGAGAACCTTCGCCTAAACTGCCCGTTTATTTTTCATCGGAACGGCCGGCCCATCAAAGATTTTCGAGACGAGTGGAAGAGGGCCACCGGCGAGGCTAAACTCACCGGGCTTACGGATCATGCTTTGTGTCGGAGCTACGCCGTGAATCTGTCGCGCGCCGGCGTAGCCGAAACTGTGGCGTCCAAGTACATGAGCCGCAAGACACTGTCGATCTACAAGTTGTATCGCATCGTCGATACCGTGGACACGGAGCTTGCAGGTGAAGCGTATCAACGCTATCTTGACCAGGAAGCCAACGCCGCGAAGATCGCCGAGCTCGAAAAGGACCACCGACAAAACTCACACAGTGAGTAGAACGAGCAAGCCCGCAGGCGATCCTAAGCAACTGATTTTCCTATTGCGCCGGAGTGGTGGAATGGCAGACGCGCCGGACTCAAAATCCGGTGGGGTTAACCCCCGTGAGGGTTCAAGTCCCTCCTCCGGCACCATGGAAATCACAGACTTCCGCGGTGGGTCTGACATTCCATCCTCTTGCCGAGTTTCAAATTGTCCGCGGGACTTTGGCCTGTTCTGGCACTCACCGATTGTTAGTAGTAACGCGCGTGCCGCAAATTCCAATGTTGACAAGACTCAGTTAGCTAATGGATATTGAACAAATCCAACGAAGACTACTGCAACCCGTCACCGGGCCAAAGGAGGAATATGACATGGATACGATAGACCGGAACGATGCCTACACCGTTA
>DATBMP010000539.1:0-7010 GCA_036554845.1 Pyrinomonadaceae bacterium | reverse complement strand
ATCATCTCGAATGATGAGGTCCTCGGTGTTTTCGATCTCGAAAGTGACGAACTTAATGCCTACTCGGAAGATGACCTGGAAGTGCTCATGCTCCTTGCGTCGCAAGTAGCAATCATTATTGAGAAGGTAATGTTGCACGAGCAGTCGATCGAAAAGCAGCGACTGGAAAGTCAACTTGAAGTTGCTCGGCAGGTGCAGCTCGAACTCCTGCCGCCGGGCGATCCTAAACTGGACCGATACGATGTCAGTGCATACAACTTTCCCACCGAAGAGGTCTCTGGTGATTACTACGACTGGGTTCGTATATATGACGACCAGATTGGGTTGGTAATCGCTGATGTTGCGGGTAAGGGAGTGCCGGCAGCGCTACTGATGGCGTTCTTGCGTGCAATCATTCGCTCCGCAACCCACATCGGATATGCGCCTCACATTTCCATGGCCAAGGTTAACTTCCTCCTGTGGGAGTCGATTGAACGCAACCAGTTCGTAACGGCCTTTTACGGAATCCTCGACGCCGCAAACGATTCGCTGTCCTACACAAATGCCGGACACAACCCGCCGTTGCTACTCGACGCGAAAGGCAATGTAAGGTTTCTTGAACGCGGTGGTGTGCCCCTGGGAATGTTCAAAGACACTCGTTACCATGAGTATTACCTAAGCATTGAACCAGGAGATCTACTGGTGTTGTACACAGACGGAGTAACTGAGGCGCAGAACCCGACAGGTGAGGAGTTTGGGCGCGATCGTCTTGTACGAGCAGTGCAACGTGCGGCTCACCTGCCAGCTCGTGAATTAATCAGCGCGGTATACAAGGATGTTATAGACTGGACGGGAGAGGGAGGTATGACAGACGACGCTACCTTCTTCGTGATCAAGGCGTTACCGAGAGATGTTGAAAGCGGAAGTGAAGAGGGGTATCAAAACTAAAGGAGACTGCAAACTCGCAGTCTCCCAGACAGAGGAACTTTTAGTTGTTTGATCGCGTGATGAGCTCGAGTTTAGCCTAATGTGCTGTAGCCGAGCTATGAGCATGGTCGCCACCGGGAGCTAACGGTGCGCGATAGTCTCCAAAGTGAAACTCAGCCTCCGCTTCCGAAAAAGCGTAAACGTCAAAGCCATATGCATCGAGATAGTCCGCCAAATCATCGGGTGAAAGGAGATAGACGGCGGGGGCAAAACCCGCTTCAGCGCGAATTTCCAGCAGGCGCTCGATAACCTCGAGTGGAGCAAAACATCTGACAGGATCTCTGTAAGTTGCCATCTCTTTCTAGCGCCTCCCTTGGATCAATTTTGGGACTCTTTTAAATTCAAGGAGCAAGTCCCGCCGAGCAACACTTTGATGTACGCAATTGACGTTTCGTTTGTTCGTCCTATCAGTTTCTTTTTGGTCAGCAAAGCCCATTAGACGTTCGAAAAGGTGAAAAGTTCAACCAGACATGAGCAGCCAACAACCCAACGTTCCTCCCCCTCCGGCGGCTGGTCCGCCAGCGCCAAATTTTCTGGTGGTCCTTAGGACCATGCTAAGTGCCTCAGACAAGGTTAGCGATCTGATCTTTTCACCAGGCCGACCGCCGCAAGTTGAGCTTACCGGCAAACTTCAGCCAGTTAGAGTTCCCGGATTAGAGAAGTTAACTCCCGCGCATACCGCCGGGATTGCCAAGCTGATCATCGGAACACATTCAACTGCAAATGAAAGTCTCGAGAAAACAGGCTCTGCGGACCTCTCGTTCAGTGCCCCGGGTGAAGCTCGTTTTCGCGTGAACATTTTCAAACAGCGCGGTACGTTCGCAATCGTGATGCGTGTTATTCCGATGCATCCTCCCAAATTCAGCGATTACAACTTACCGGAACAGTTGAAAGAGATTGTTGAGATCAAGAACGGAATCGTTCTCGTTACTGGACCAACCGGCAGCGGAAAGAGTTCAACGCTTGCTGCCGTAATCGATCTCATCAATGAGACGAAGTACTACCACATCGTAACCATCGAGGATCCGATCGAGTTTTTGCACTCGCATAAGAACTCCACGATTCATCAAAGGGAACTTCATTCGGACACGTCAGATTTTGCGGTAGCGCTTCGTGCAGCCTTGCGCCAGGCGCCAAAGGTTATTCTGGTCGGTGAGATGCGCGACCGGGAGACTATCGAAGTTGCGCTCGAAGCAGCGGAGACGGGCCACCTGGTCCTATCGACGTTACATACCATCGACGCGTCCAAAACAGTGGACCGTATCATCGGCGTCTTTCCCAAGAACGAAGAGAGAGTGATTCGCACACGGGTGGCCCAATCGTTTCGCTATATCATTTCACAACGATTGATTCCGAGACCGGATGGCGAGGGTCGCATCGCGGCCATCGAGATATTGAAATCGACCATGCGCACGCGCGAGTACATCGAAAAAGGCGAGTCGGAAGGTAAGTCGCTGATAGACGCGATGGAGCAGGGCGATCAGGAAGGTATGCAGACGTTTGATGGAGTGATTGAGAAAATGGTCCGTGACGGCATCCTGACTAAAGAAGCAGCGATTCCTTACGCGACCAACCAGAACAACCTTTTGCTTCGATTGGCCGATCATACGGCTGAGGCAACTCCGCCCAAACCAGAACCAGTTAAAGAAGAGGGATCGATGCTCGATCTTATCGAGCGCTGAGTTCGTTCATCCTGCGTTTCAAGCAACTCTCCCAGACATCCCGGCTCATACTCCGTATAATGGACGCGTTATGAGTCAGGTTTCAAAAATCATTTTTGTTCTGGTCTTTCTCTGCTTCACTCCGTTCGTATTGGCTCGGGCCAAATCGGGATTTCAGGACCAACAGGGAATTCGAATAGACGTCCCCGTAGACGGTCAGGTTCGGATCGAGAATGGATACGGAAGTATTCGTACAGAGGTCTGGACTCAGAAGTACGTGCTTGTTTCGGCCACTATTGAAGGTGGCGTGACATTCAAGCGTTCGCCCGTGGTGATCCAGACCCGCGATAAACTGCTTTCAATCTCGATAGTTCAAACTCCAGTCGATCCTCAAGCGGTGGTTCACTTGATAGTAAAGGTCCCAGCTTCAGTTCAGACTGAGGTGATCACTGCAAAGGGTGAGATAGCACTGACGGGATTGCCTGTACTCGCATCGTTGAAAACCGATTCGGGCAACATAACTGCCGAGTTGCCACAGCCTTTGAACGCGGATATCAGTGCACGAACAGTTGAAGGAGTCATCAGGTCTGAGCTCGATGTGCCACTCAGTGAAGGTGGTCGATCGCTTCGCCGTCGCGTCGGAGTTGGCGACAGGACGCTTCGCGTGAACACCGAGAGCGGGCAGATCACCCTTTTCGTTTCTGGTCACGTTGCAGGTCCGGCGCAAGAAGCTCCACCAGCTCTAATTGGCATTGATAAACCGACGACGGGAGTCGGCACGCCCGCAAGTAGCAGCGGAACCGAGGAGGTAAGTGAAGGCGATGTCATCAGGGTCGACTCTCAGTTGGTTTCGTTGAACATGAGTGTTATCGACCGCGAGACAAATCGCGGGGTCTTTGGCTTGAATCAGAATGACTTTCAACTGTTCGAGAATGGCGCTGAACAGAGTATCGTACGGTTCGATGCTTCATCTGCTCCGTTTGATCTGGTGCTGCTGATTGATCTCTCTGGTTCAACTCGCGACGTCGTGAAGTTGATACGAGCGGCTGCGCTACGGTTTGTAAATGCTGCTCGTCCTTCGGATCGAATCGCAATCATCACTTTTGCGGGAGAGCCAACTCTGGTTTCGCCGCCGACGCTGGATCGAGAGCGCCTGCGGCAACGAATAGAGACGATTGATACCGCGTCAGGCGATACCAAGCTCTATGACGCAACCAACTTCGCCCTGCAAAGAGTTGCCGGGAGCAGCAGCTCACGCCGGACGGCTATTGTTTTAATGAGCGATGGACTTGACGGAACTGTCCCGGGGGTTTCGGGACAGAGAGGCTCGAGTCTGACTTACAAAGAGTTGATCAGCCGGGTTCAAGAGTTTGACGGGGTGCTCTATACACTGTGGCTAAACACGTACTACGAAGCCCTTCATCCGAAGGATACTCAGCCCGAGGCATTTGATACGGCCCACGATCGGATGAAGGAACTCGCCGAAGCAGGTGGTGGCGTTTTTTACGAAGTGGATAAGCTAGAGAATTTGGCTGGGGCCTACGAACGGGTTGTGACAGACCTGGGGACGGTCTACAGTATCTCGTATCGACCCTCAAATAAGACCCGGGACGGAAGTTGGCGAGCGATTCGTGTAACCGTAAATCGACCTGCGGCCGTTGCCCGGGGTAAACGTGGATACTATGCAAACTAAACGGTTAGCTCCTGCATTATTTTTTTTAGCCCTAATGCTGGCGCTGCCATGTCCTGCCTTTTCACAGTCCTCTGATGCTGTGGATACGATTCGAGTCGATTCCGATCTGGTTGATCTGAAGGTAAGTGTTGTCAGTCTTAAGGCGTTTGCCAATCCCACCCTCTTAACACAGAAGGATTTCAAAGTGCTCGAGGATGGGACCGAGCAGGAGATTGCTTTCTTTGCCGCCGCTGACACTCCCTTTGATCTGATCTTGCTCCTCGACCTCTCTGGTTCCACCTCAAAAAAGATCAATCTTATTCGTCGTTCAGCTAAACGTTTTGTTGAGGCGACCCGGTCGGTGGACCGTGTGGGCATCGTGACTTTTACGTACGAACCTCAGGTGGTTTCGGAATTGACTCATGATCGAGTGAGTCTGAAGCGATCTATTGAAGATATCGAGAAGCCAGTTGGTGGCACCAACTTTTGGGACGCGATGCAGTTCGTTCTCGATCGTCTCAGGAAGGCACAGCAACCGGACCGACGCAGTGCAGTCGTGGTGATGACCGACGGCGTCGATAATGCGCTGCCTGACATAGGTGGAGAAGGGTCCCAAATAACTTTCGCAGAGTTGTTGACCAACATAAATAATAGTGACGTTCTGGTTTTCCCGGTATACCTGGATACAGAGAAAGAGATGCTGAAAAGTAAGCGCGGGACCATGCCAGCGTATGCAATTGCCCGAGCACAGTTGGCGCAGATTTCTGAGGCGTGCGGGACTATCACTTATCGTGCGGGTGAGTTGAAGGACCTGGAAAGAGTTTACCAACGTGTGATCCAGGACCTGAGCACCGTTTACAGCATTGGTTATCGACCCTCGAACACCCAGCGGGACGGTAAGTGGCGTGCCGTTTCAGTGACACTAAATGAACGACCAGACTTCGCCGTGCGGACAAAGACGGGCTACTTTGCCAGGATGGACGTGCAATCTCTCAAGAGCGAACCTTAGGCTGGAATGGCTTGTAAATAGGAGGCATGGGGCTATAATGAATCAGCCCCAGACCAGTCGCCGTCAAATCGTTTACTTCCACAAGGAGAGCTTCCCATGAGAAAGGCTATTTATTGGCTTGGTCTTTTTCTTAGTCTAGCCGCCGTTCTTTTCGGTTCTCCCTCGACGGGTATTTCGCAAACTCGGGATGCGCGCGCGGGCCAACGACAGACTCGCGACAGGTTTGTGATCTCCGCAAAGGCTGGCGGTATCAATGCCGTGACTGGCCGTGCGCAGGTGCATGGGAAGGGAACTGATGAGTGGCAGCTACTGACCATTAAAGAAGATCTGGTCGCCGGCGATGTGGTGAAGACTGGTTTGGAAAGTCACGTCGAGATGTTGCTGAATCCGGGTTCCTATCTACGAGTTGGCGAGAATTCTGAGTTCGAACTGACCGACAACTCCCTTGAAAATCTCGAAGTCAGACTGTTGCGGGGCACCGCGATTGTTGAAGCAACCGGCGCCGAAGATACCGAGCTGTTCATCACTATCACCACTCCAGATACGAAGATGTCGATTATCAAAAGGGGACTCTATCGACTGAATGTTGTTCCGGGCGATGGTACCGAACTGATCGTGCGCAAAGGTCGGGTGATGCTCAGCGACTCTCACACAAAGATTAAGGACGGCAATAAGGTCATCTTCAGCAGCAGTGGCGTCTCTGTCGCGAAGCTGCAAAAGGCTGAAAAGAAGGCCTTTGACGATTTGGACACCTGGAGCAAAGCCAGGGCTGAGACCGTTGCTAAGGCGAACCGAAAAATCAGAGGTCGCGACCTGAGCCTGGCGTTGGCCAGCTACAACGACTTTTGGTTCAGCGGCTTCTCTCGCTATCGTCCGCGGACGCAGGGCATGTGGGTCTACAACGGCGCGTATAACTGCTACACGTTTATTCCCTTCTACGGCTGGGGATGGGGTTCGCCCTATGGCGGTTCCTACTCGAATGGGTTCTACGGTTGCTGCGGCAATCGCAGGATCTACAACAGCAATCCTGGTGGCTATGGCGGCGGGAATACGGCTGGTGGCGGTTACGGCACTGGCGGTGGCGGAAATCGAGAGGGTGGATACGTTGGCGGTGGCGGCAGCGCAGGGACTCGACCTGCACCCCCACCAACGACGATAAGTGCCCCGCGTGAAATTCCTGCTGCTGCCGAGCGCAAGATTGACCGCCTCAATGATCGGATGCCGAATCCGTAATCTTCAGCTTGGGCGGTTTCTCTCCCCGCCCAGGCTATTCAAGGCCTCATTCACCAGTGCCAACACCTCGGCACGCGTATATCCAGCCAGTACCAGATCAGTTAGGACAGCTTGCAGGTGATCCTGTGCCCGCTCGTTGTCTCGCTTGGCAAGGACCCGCGAGACGACTTCCGCCCCAGAGCCGTGCTTCACTTTGATCAGCCCTTCTTTCTGTAACTGCCGGTATGCAAAGGCAATCGTGTTGAGGTTCACGCCTAAGTCGGCAGCCACCTGTCGTACGGGAGGAAGAGTCGAACCCAGCTCCAATTCATCTCTGGCTATTAAGGCTTTTATGCCGTCTACAACCTGCTGATAGATTGGTCGCCGGTCTCGTTCGTCAATCGTGATATACATACACCCCCCCCCATTAGAAAATTGTACGTTGCGTGTATACACCATACAATCCGGGAAGCCAAGAGGATTTGCGAAT
>DATBMP010000508.1:0-16855 GCA_036554845.1 Pyrinomonadaceae bacterium | reverse complement strand
ACTCCAGGACCGCACGAAGACGCGCCCTTCAACTACGACAACCCAAATGCCAATGAAACGGTGCGCCGTGCTGCCGGCACGCAGACCAAGGATCTTGCTGTTGTGGATCTCTTTAACGACGTTTTTTGGAAAAGTTTGTTTACGAGTCATGTTAGGAGCGCGGCCTTGAACAAAAAGTCGGATCTGGCAGTAAGGCGGCTGAGCCGCATCCCGTGCGGTAAGCCTTTGGCTTACCGCAAGTCTCTGAGCTGTTGGTAATGCCCCTAATGTGGCCAACTTCCTGAGGCGAAGCCTCTCAAAATGGATGTTCACCGGTAAGCCATAGGCTTACCGCAAGGGATGCGGCAAGCCGCGACAGCGGGATCTGAGCCATGAAATCTCATGAACGCCACGCCGAGAACCGATGCATCAAGTAATGTGGGAACCAGATGAATCCCTGCGTTCTCAGCCCGGCGACAGAAGAACCACCACGCGATCAACAGAAACAGCGGGAATTGGTAGGTCAGCTGGAATAGCACAGAATGTCGGGATTACCTCATCATTGTTGCTCGACGGGTGACAGCTTTGCTCCGGCTAAGACGACCGATGCGGCGGTCGTGCTGCAAAAGCAACTCACACGCTTTGAATGCATATTCTTCGAATCCTGGAAGCTTCGACGCCAGTACGACCCATGCGTTTCCTTTGCCACGCCAAAGTGAGCGACGTGGTAAGTCGGGAAACTCTCGAGCCAGACTATCAATGTGTTCGGTAGTGGTGTACAGCCACATGCCGTTGGTCGCCGGCTGTTTGATGCTTTGCCTCAATGAACAGAGGAGTTTGTCGTCGAGATAAACGTGTGTGAATCCGAACATCTGTTTTACGACGGGACGAATAGGTGCAAGCTCGTTAAGAATGAAAGGAAAGGGAAGGGAAGTTTTTGAAGTCAGCTTGCTCATTAGGATTTCCGATATCGATGTGTCAGTAGCGAACGCGCAAGCATCGAGTCGACGTCAGATATTTCAAAACTCAGATCCCAGTGGCATGAAAGTTAATACCATCTCGCGGTTGCGGGTGAATCCCTGACATTGCCGATTGATGATTGCCAGTTTGCCGATTGTTAATTGACGATCGATGCCATTTCGCAATCGGCAATTGGCAATCATCAATCGGCAATGTCTTATCCCTCTACCCAAGCAAATCGCTCCGCCCACTAAGGCACATCATGGTTCCCATCATTGTCGCGACCAACTTGTGCTTCCCCTCCTCAACTGCATAAGCGTCTGCTGTACAGACTGTAATATTACGACCCGATCGTTTCACGCTAGCGCGGGCAATCACCTGTTCACCCTTGGCCGGTGCCAGCAAATTCACTTTGAACTCAATACTCAAGACAGCTGAGTCGGCCGGCATTAAAGTGAACGCCGCATAACCACACGCACTATCAAGTATCGCAGCCACTACGCCAGCATGCATGAACCCATGTTGTTGAGTGAGGTCTTGGCGATTACGAATCGAGATCTCAACTATTCCAGCCTCAACTTTCGTCAGCGTTGCTCCTATAGTGTGCATCAACTGTTGGCGCGCAAAGCTTTGCCGCACTCGATCGGCAAAGTTTGGGTCCTGTGCTTCGTGTCGCATCGGCATCATTAAGCTAAAAGTGTTTCCAGCTCGAAGAAATCCGGATAGCTGGTCACCAAACCCGCCTCGTTCACCTGGAGCTCGCGAATGAAACTCCCGCCCGCACTGTTGTAACGGTAGGTTAATGGACCAGTACGTCGATAAATCTGTTCGAGGCGCTCGAGGTTGAAAGTCGGAAACCTCAACCAGGCGGCGTGAACCTCAGCTTCATGGCCCACTTCAAGGTTTAACCTGCGAATCGGCAGGGTGTTGGTAATCGGGCTGAAGTTCAAATCTACATCCACGCAGCCCTCGACATCAGGACAAGCAACATCGTTGAGCGACCATGTGTGATGGCGGCTGGCAGAAATGTTGACGTCGATTGCGCGTTCGCCCACCCAGCCATCGACTCGAGCTGAGTGTGTGGACCAGTCCAGGTCACACACTATTAAATAGTTGAGCCGGCAGGCTTGACCTTCAAACAGGAAGACCGCAGTCCCGACTATGTTCCACCCTGATGCCCGCTGCACCAATCGTGCGGAATCATGGCCGGGGGTATCGATGCGACGCCAAAGGATGTTCACTGCCTTGTGGATGCGGACATCAGCTTTCGTTTGAAAAAGTCGATTGTTGAAGTCGTGGCGTCTGGTCCAATCGAGTGGTCCTTATCCGGATAAAGCTTAAGCTCAAAATCTTTCTTAAGCGACGTCAAAGTTTCACTCAAGAGTTTTGCCTGACTAACTGGTACGTTCACGTCTTTTTCGCCATGCAGAATTAACACCGGGCATTTCAATTTCTTCATTTGCAGGATTGATGAGCGGACCTTAACCGCTTCAAGCGTCATACCAGTTTCCGCAAGCATGTTGCGCTTGATTCCCTCGATAGTCATTTCGTCGTAGGCGCGCTTGAAATCATAGATTCCAGCGCCGAGTACCACAGCCCGAACATCGTCGAGCTGGACCGCGAGCAGCGACGCCGCCATGCCTCCGCGCGAATAGCCGTAAATCCCCAGTTTCGTCTGGTCCACATAAGTCTCTCGTTTAAGGCGCTCGTATCCCTCGCTGAGAGCTTTGATTGTTGCTGGTCCAACATAGTCTGCCTTACCAGTGGAACGTCCAAACCCTGGTTGCGTCACAGCAAGCGAAGCAAATCCTTCTCGTGCGAGTGCGATCCCCAGGCTAATAAGATCTCGTGCCGTGCGCTGATAACCTGGAATTAGAAGCACGCCGGGAAATCGGCGTTGACTATCAGTCCCGTGCAACGTGGGACGAAATGAGATAGCTTCCACATTGAAACCACCCGACTCGAAGTCTGACTTACATAACTTGACCTTCGCAGCTTCGAGATCCGTGCAGCCATATTGATCCAGCAGTTGAGCAATTCTTTCGACACCGGAAGGCTGGGCATTGATCGCGCCAGCTGAAACCCCGAACAGTAGGAACGTAAACAGTAAGAAGAGTCTATTTCGAACCATGGTAATAAAAAATCCTAAAGCGAGCCTCAACTCGCTAGTTCATGTTTCATCATCAGTGTGCGCAGGATCTCCGTAAAACTAAGGTAGAACTCGATCGCATGTTGACTGCCATTGGCGATAATTTTTCGGCGTACTTTGCGCAACAGTGGAATGTCCTCCGCTTTCATCACTGCAACCACATCCTTCTCGCCGTCGGGTACCTTTTCGACCAAGTCTAAAAACTTTTCCCAATCGCCCTTCGCCAGTTGCTCGAACGCGGGAATAAATTCGGCACGTGTGGTCTTTGGCTGCGTTCGTGGCGTTACGACCCGGGGCTTTGCAAAGAACTCGTTCAACGCCTTCTTCTGTTTTTGGCTCAGGCTTTTTTGATCAAGATTACGCAAAACTCGAAGAGACTCAGGAGTCGCCTGATCCATCAATAGTCGCATCGCGAACGCACGACCACGATGAGTGGAATCGGAGGCGATCTTTGCAAGCGCAGGTGTGGCTTGGGATTCGGGCATGGTGCCGTAAAGAAATAGCGCGCCTTCCAGTGGCCCAACGCCGAACGCATGCTCAGGTATGAAATACGACGCTTCGCTGTAAGCAAGCCAGCGCGCGGCAGCGGCAGTAGTGTCAAAATCTTCGAGTGCCAGGTTAGCAAGAACAACCACCCAGACCCTTAGATCCACATCGGCGAGATCCACGGTGGTATAACTTCGTAGCTGGATAGCTTTCGATTCTTTCGTGGGATCGACCGTGACGAGCAGGTTGCTGGCGTCGAAAAGGAAGAATTGATCTGCTTTTGGATCTTGAAGCGCTGCATGCAGACACGGCAACATCTCAGCGGGGTTTGACTTGACGTGCTTCCAGACACGGTCCATCGCCTCCGACTTTGTTTCACGTCCCGAGTTGGAGAGCTTTGACGGTTTGAAGGTGTAGGTCTCTTTAACTAGCTGTTGAAAGTTCGCGCAGGATTGTGCTGTTTGACCTTGAACTGAAGCTAACGAAGAGAACAGGAGGGCACCAATAATCAAGATCTTCATGATGTCGCTTCTGGTTGCCTAGTTGATCTTCTTCGCGACGCATCCGACGCGAATGGTCCCGCCCTGAACTACCTTTGCATTGATTCCGCGAAGATGTAGTTCTCGTCCCAGCTCTGAGTTCACGAACTTCATCGCATCAAGTCCGAAGCGAGAGACGAACTTGCGGCAACCGAGGTGTGGTTCAGCGCTGACCTCGATAACTGCGGACCCGATCTCGAGATGTGTTCCCGGGGGCAGATTCTCCACGCTCAAATCCAAGTCGAGAAAGAGCTGATCGCCCGCGAGTTGCCAGCGGCTCTTGTCCTGGGCCACGAGAGCAATCACGCGCGAGTTCATGACGTTGATCTGCATTTCAGGGTGTGCGGATCCATCCGGGGTTTGTGAACTGCCACGCGTCTTCCAATTGTCGCCAATCAAGCCTTCCGCCGGATCAAGCTCGCCAACAGTCAGCACTTCTCGAACGTCGGTTCTGGGGCGGCGGACGATCAAATCCAGGACGCCTTCATCTTTTGGTGAACGACGGATCTCAGCCAGACCGGCTTCGAGTTCCGCCATCGTCAAGTGTGTTGTAAAGAGTTGCATAGGTTTAGGGTTTAAATGGTTAGGTTTGTTTTAGGCCTTGAGTCTTTGGTCTTTCTCCGCGTGCTTTGTGCCTCGGCGATCTCTGCGCTTCCATGTCTAGTGTCGGAAGCGCTTCCAGTCGAGACATCAATTTACGGAGAGGTCGCAGAGACGCAGAGAACGCAGAGCTAAGACCAAAGCTCGTAGAACAATCTATCGGTACCGCTTATCGGCGAGTGCATCGACAGATTTCTCGATCAATTTGCGAAGAACGTTCGCGTCAACGTCAGCAAGCCTTTTCAAGTAGAGACACGACTTACCAGTCTTGTATTTGCCAAGACGGCTCATTAAATCCTCGTAGTCTTGAAATCCCGGCATGAAGTAGAGAGTTAGATCGTTCTTCCGCGGCGAGAAAGCAGCTACCGGCCAATCGCCCTCTCGGCCCGAAGCATATTTGTAGCGATGGCGGCCAAACCCGACTATGCTGGCACCCCACATTTCCGGTTTGGCGCCGGTAACCTCCTTCATGATCTTAATTACCGCCTTGCAGTCTTTTCTTCTTTCCTCGTCGCTGACGGTGTTGATGAAATCGGTAACACTGCTCTTCGTTGGTTGGGTTTTTAGTTCAGCCATGCGATTCCTCAACGTTCATTGTTGGATTAATGGATTGGACCGGAGTCGAAGTCACGCAAAGGGACATGCACTCTCGGAAGATTGTGAGGATAGCATTATCGTTGCCTTGGTACGAGCACGCCCGTTGCGATGACGCGATTTGGATTGTATTCCGCCTTCAACACCGCGGCTTTCGCCGCGTGCGAGAAACAAACAGGGAGTCACTCTGTCCCTTTGTCACCTGGCAAAACCAAGTGATGCTTCTCAATTGTCGCTCCGGAACCTATTGCGGCGAACCCGACCGGGCTTTGTCGGCGGCATCGATCAGCAAAGCATCCTGAGCAGACTTCAAACGGCGCTCCTCTACTCGGTTTCGCTGGTCCACGGCGCGGGCGATCATGCGGTTGTAGTCGATGAGTTTCAGCTCCGGCGCCCGCTCTGATGCTGAAGTGAGTGCCAGCCAAAGAGCCCGTTTGCCTTCAATTCCCAGTGACAGGATCTCAAATGCCTGAAACAGATGGAGTGAACCTGACGCTGGATCATCAACAAGAAGTTTCAACTCGGTCATCTTGCTGGCAAACCAGGCGGACGCTCTTCTAACTGAGCTCGGTTCGATCCCCAGACGGCCCATTAAGTCTTCGAGTACCAGGCGGTCTGCTTCGATTTCGGTTTTTAATGGAGCTACGAAGCCGGGGATGTCTGTGTCTTTGTAACTGGAGCTGAGATTGTCCAGGAGTTCAACTGCGGCGACGGCACCTGCAAGGTGATCGTTCAAGTAAGTTGCGAGATGTTCACGTGACATGTTCGTACCCCTTCTGGTTCTGTTGAGGTTAGTTGCTGCCAGGGGACTTCTGGAGGGCCATTCAGGGGGTGAAGCAATTCTTGCAGGTTTCAGTAATGAGATCCAGTGGGAGTGATACCAGGGACAAGTCTGTGGCATCCGAGTAGATTGTCTTTGTAGACCACGGGAAGGGCCGTAACTCTACAAACGATCTGACAGGAACAGTTGAATCTCTGCGACCTCGTCGTTCAGGCGAATCATCTTCTCAAATCGGAACCCAAGCTTTTCGAGCAGTCGGATCGAGCTCTCGTTGTCTTCATTCACGATCGCCGCCAGGCGATCCAGCCCAAGCGAGTTCTTAACGTACTCGATCGTCCTCTTGACTGCTTCGAGCGCATATCCCTTCGACCAATACCGCGGTAACAGTGCATAACCAATGTCTACGTGATCCAACACCTCGCGCTTCAAGAGACTACAGATACCTATCACCTCACCCGAATCCTTCAATTCAATCACCCACAAGCCGAGTCCCGAGTCTGTGTTCGCCGTCAGTGGTCCATTCGCGAGATAAGCTCGAGCCTGCTCTACTGAGCGAACGTCTCTGTCGCCGATGTTCTGAATAAACGACGGTTCGTTGAGCAACCTCAACATGAATTCGGCATCATCAAGAGTGACCCGCCGCAGCTGAAGTCGATCTGTGGTCAACAATATTGACGCAGGTTGCCTTCTTAAAGGTTCACTTGGCTCCATACTTCAACTGTGCAACTTTCGCTTTACCCTTTTCATAAACAGTCACAACGAAAAGGTCGTCAAACTTTTGTTCATCAATTGTCGGCACCACATCTCCACCTAACATCTTAATTACTTCAGGAATAGTGTTGCTGTGACCGATCACAAGTGCAGCTTCGCCAGACCGAGAATGGATCCGATCTATTATCGCTTGGATCGATTGCGGAGAAACCATCTGCGGATTGGCCGTGCTCATTTCGATTGGAAGCACGGTTGTCTGAATTCCAAGCAGCGTTGCCAGTGGTCCAGCCGTCTCGGTCGCGCGTTTGTACGGTGAGCTATAGATTGCTTTTATCCCAGCGCCGCCAAGCATGCGGGTTAGCTCGGAAGCGCGAACTTTTCCGGCCTCACTAAGTGGCGGATCCTGTTTTGGCGCGTCAGCTTTTTCGGCATGACGAATCAAGAATACGGTAGTTGCTTGAAAATCATCTGGTTTAGCGCTGCCAGTTTGCGGGTGGAACGCGGCGACAGGCAGGACCATGACGATCAGCAAAAGAATACCAGTCCGAGTTGTCATTAATTCCCCTCAACTAAAGTGCTTGGTTTCCGCTTGTGGTTGCCTCGATTTCCGCGCGGGTCGGAATGCCTTGAGAGACGGTTCAAAAACGCAGAAGTCGCCGAGCCGCAGCGCACGCAGAGACCCGGAACAGATAAGAGCAAGTCCCAGGACTCTAACTAACATGTACTACCCACCGCGCCGGGCGAGGTATTCCGGTTTCAACATCGACATCAACAGGAGCGACTCGTAACCATTCTCGGTCTTAATACAATCTCGCAACTTACCTTCAACGATGAATCCTTCCGATTCATACAACTTATGTGCGCGCGCGTTGTGCTCTTTTACATCCAGCCACAAACGGTGGGCATCTAGCCGCTCAAAAGCGAACCGCTTAATCATTCGCAGTGCTTTCCGTCCATAACCTTGACCACTTGCGGTTACGACTATCCGGCGCAACTCGATGGTGGAAGGTGATTCCGCTAATCCAGCGATGATCGTGTAGCCAACCGGCTGCGCGTCACTTTGTCGCTCGATGATCAGGTGGGCAACGTTATCGGAGTTGATTGCTGCCAGGTGCGCTTCGCGCGATTGCAATGTCACAAACTGCTGGCTTTGAGTTTCGGCTTGAATCACAAACTCGAGGTCGGCCTCAGTCGTATCACGTAGAAGAATTTCATCCATGTGTTGTTAGTGCGGTCCGCGATCCAGGAAATTGCATGCTTTCTTATTTGGAATACTTAGCCGCGATCCTCCTGATCGTGTTCGTGTTTCTCACGGTTGCCGCCATCCCTATCGTCTTTTCAAGCCGGGCGCCTGAAAACTCCGACTCACCAAACTTCTTACGACACAACCAGTAGATCGCGCTGCCTTTGACATGAAACTCATCAACCGCGTTGTTACACGACAGCAGTCTCCGCGCGTTCTCATTCGAAGGCTGGTCCAAAACGAACGCGACATAAACAACGTGACCGTCAGCATTCTTGAAAGGTTCGTGTTCAGCAAGCGCTGCAACCTCGGGTATGGATCTGATAAACGTCGCGACTTCATATCCGAGTTTGCCCAGCAGATGTTTCTCGATCTTGCGTTCTAGAGACCTTGCGTTTCGTGATGGCGAGTCAAAGATGACATTACCGCTGGCAATGAACGTCTCGACGTTGGTGAAATTAAGCTCGTTAAATAAACGGCGCAGCTGGTCCATCTTTACAATATGGCCGCCTACATTAATGGCTCGAAGGAAGGCAACGTACTTAGGCATATTCGTTTTAGCGGGAGATCTTCAGACCTGTCGTGGCCCGCTCCAGTAAAGAGTCCGCTACCTTGGTCCATTGATCATGCGCCCGGCCGCCAGGTGATAGGTCCGCGGCAGTAAAACCTGTTGGCGCGAGATCTTCCAGGTAGATAATCATCAACTCATTGCGCTTTGCCTCGTCGATCAAATGGACCAGGCGCTGGGACAATACCTCATCACTAGCCAGCCGGTAGCCCTTGCTTTCGAGAAATGAGCGCGCGCGGCTCCCGTCTGAATCCGGTCGTCCGGGATTGTTCTTCACATTGCGAGGAAACGCATCCGCAATGAAGTCCAACCCGCTAAGGTTTACCAGCTTAGTAACTTTGTAGTCATAAGAATGAGTGTTGGTCGGAAGATAACCCTCGAACTGCACCCAATAAAATCGTTTTATTCGACCTTGCTTATCGGCATCAACAAAGAAGTGTTGTTCGGCATTGGCGACATTATAGAGAACGAAACTTTGCGCGCCCGCGTACTTGAAAGCCTTATCAAATGAGATATTGAGCGCAGGCATCTCTTTAGAGATCAAAGTCTGCCCCTTCACAGTTCGACTCGGTGTGGGAGACTCAGCCGATGTGGAGAGTACCAGGAAAAAGGTGACGCCTAGCGTGGCAAAGATCGTCACTGCGACTGTTCTCATAACACTCAGGGCCTCCTCTACCGTTAGGAACGCGGGTGTCCTCGCCTGCAACCGAACGGACTAGGCAATTTACTCTCTGACTAGTCAACTCGCTCGGTTCGTTCATCGTGCACGATGAGGGCGGGCACTCCCCGGGTTCCGAAAGTAAACATTTGGTGGACAGACGAAGATGGAGTAATCGTTTCGGAAACGACTAGTTGTGTTCCGGAGGTCTTTTCTGTTCAGCGAACAAAAGTTCAGTGGTCCGCTCAGTAACGCTCGGAACAGGCTCGAATTCGGATTCAGCCAGGAGTTTTCCGGTTTGACTTGGCGCACGGAGTTCCCGATCTGGTTTCGTTTTCGATTTAATGAGCAGCTTGTCTGACTCATTCGCTTGCGCGAAGAATATGGTTGCCAATATTCCACAGGCGATCAACGCGATGAAGCCGAGAACGCCCAGTCCTTCCCACGTTCGACCCTGCAGGAAAATCACCTTGTAGACCACTAGGTAGAGAATCATGCCAAGAATGCCCAGGCCAAAAAGACTCAGCGCAATCATCCCCAAGCGTTCATACTTCTCTTTCTGCGACCGCTGCGCCTTAGTGAGCTTTGAGGGCAGCTGTTCCGCGAGAGACTGAGCTGCTTTCTCAAGGCTCAAACCGCACGAGCGACAAAACTTCTGTTCAATTGAGTTCTCGTTCCCACAGTTAGGGCAGAACATGACCAGCTCCTTTCCGTTCCTGATACGGATACGTTTGCCATTCGGACAAGGTTTCGGCGACCGAAGCCTTCCCTCCGTCACTTCTTCTTTATACCAACGGCGAACAGACTATTCGCAGACCGGACATACAAAACCCCATCAGACAGTGCCGGTGTGGCCATCAGCAATTCCCCCATTGAATTTGTCGCGACGTGTGTGAATTTTTCTCCCGCAGCGATCACCAGAATCTCTCCGTCTTCACTCGACAGGTAGATCTTGCCGTCGGCCGCAACCGGCGAGGCACTGTAGCCGCTTCCAATCTGCGGCAATCGCTGGCGATAGATCTCTTCGCCTGTGCGCAGGTTGTAAGCATCGAACAGTCCGTTGTTGGCGAGCACGTAAAGAATGCCTTTGTAGATCAATGGCGTCGGCATGTATGAACCTCGACCGGTTCGGCTCCAGACGACAGCCTCACTCTTCGTCTCGTTCTCAGGAAGTGTTAGATCGCCCCGGGCACCCGACTTAACCACAAAGATCGGACGTTCAGGACCGCGGCCACTGACCACAACCAGCAAGTCGTGATCGAAGATCGGTGTCGGAGCAGTGATCTTTGAACTGCGTCCCAAACGCCACAACTCTTTTCCGGTGCGCGGGTCGTAAGCGCGAATGAAGTTGGATGCATTGGCAACCAGTTCTGGACCTGCCGGGCTTTCTACGACGGTAGGGGTGCCCCACGAAGGAATCTCATCGCGATCAGTCTTCCAAACTTTCTTTCCCGTCTTTGCATCGAGCGCAAGAATGAACGAGTCCGTTTGCGTGTCGCACTGCACGAATACCAGGTCGTTCCAGATAATCGGCGAACTGGCGGGGCCCCATTCGAAGGTGGGAATGTCGTAGGCGCCCATGTCGACACGGCCAATATCGACCTTCCAAAGAAAGCGACCATTCACGTCGTGTGCGTAGATCCCTTGGGAACCAAACCACGAAACAACGATGCGGCCATCGGTAGCGGGAGTTGAGTTTGCGTAGGTTGATTTGATGTGACGCTTATCAACGGGTTCGCCTTCGTGGGCCACACGTTCCCAAAGAATTTTTCCGCTGTGCTTGTCGATTGCATACAACACCCAACGATGACGTGAACGATCTTTCGAAGCATCTCCGTCACCATAAAGACCGGGCCGGAAGGTGGCTTTCGGATCGCTACTGACCGCGCTAGTAACAAAGATCCTTTTGCCCCAAACGATCGGGCTCGAATGTGCCAGGCCGGGGATCGCTGTGCGCCAGAGAATGTTCTCACCCGTCTTACCGTTCCAGGTGTCAGGAAGCCTCTGTCCTTCGGCCACGCCCGAGGCACCTGGACCACGAAACGTTGGCCAACTTCCGTTGGGACTGGTCGCTTTTGGGAGGGAACGAGTAGGTCCAACACTGGTTGTCTCGATGTGTCGTACGGGTTTGGCAACAACCTCGGTTGCAGGTAGCCAATTGCTGCCGTCAAGAATCATTCGTCTTAAGCGGCAATCATCCGAGACAAAGTCCAAACCCAGCCTGTTCGAATCTCTTCTGACGCGATAACGACCTGGTCCATCGCAGCCGCCAGGACCTCCCGAGGTTAGGAGCTCGACTTCGGCGCCGTTAAGTTTCCAGGTTCCATTCAGCGTGGGCCACCGGTCGCCAGACAAGTTGAAAGTGCCACCCGGATCAAATCGAATTACAAAAACACCGAACTTCAGTGGGTGTGTAGGCATCGCTATCGTATTTTCCTGGGCGATGGTCGTACTTAACCCGACCGCAAAGATAGAGATGAATGTCAGCGCGAAAGAAAGAATGCTTTTCGCAACCAGAGCAGTTTTCATGATGGTGTCTCCGTTGAGCGGAAGTGACGGGTGCGAATAATGATTATTGTTGAGATTAGCAGAATGGTAAAGATTGTTCTTGCTGCGGCTGTTAATGGCTGGTGGAAAGTGTTGGTTATGAGTCAGGCGGTGAGCACCTCACCTGTTTTTGTAGTAGTAGATTGTGTCCAGGCCGTTGGTCAGCTCGCGTTTCCAGAAAGTCATTCCCAACTTCTCCATCACTTTAATTGAGGCAACGTTAGGTGCGTCGGTGCTTGCTACAACACGCGGGAACGACAATGTTTCCAACCCATGGTCCATCATCGCGCGCGCGGCTTCGGTTGCGTAGCCCTGATTCCACCAAGCCGAGGAGATTCCGTAAAGCAGTTCGAGTTGCGGCGGATCGTGAAATAGCCAGAAGCCGCAGAAGCCGACTAACGAGGTGTCCGACTTTTTCAGTACAGCCAAGAGACCGTGATTATTATCCTTGAACGACTGGATACTCTTTTGAATTATCTCTTCGACTTGTTCCCGTGGTACCGGTTCATCGTCCCAAAGGTATCGTCGTACACCGGCTTCGTTCCAGATGCTGTGAAGCTCGTCACTGTCTTCAAGTGTGAAGGGACGAATGAGGAGGCGCGCGGTTTCGAGAGGTGTAGTCACAGTATTCCTTGCGGTAGACGGAGCGGCTTTGATCAGAACTTGGGCTCTCAGCTCTCATTAACACTTGGTTGAAGAGACTGTTGAAAACTCAGATCCCGGTGGTACTGACTCTCATGCCAAAGAGTGCCTGTATACACCGGGCAAAAAGCATAACCATGAGTTTCTTTCCTCCAGCAGTGAAGTGGCCGAACGATAAGATAGTGCAAAGAATATTCAGAGCCCGACTTCCTGGAGTGCTACATCCTCTGGCTTCTGGGCCCCAATCGAGGTGGGTGTGACGAGTCCGATCTTCTTCATCGCCCGCACCGTGAGAAATCCAAAATCGTACTCATTCTCGACATGGCTGGTCCTTAAGAAGTTTGGGTAGTGATGGTGATTGTTCTGCAAGCTGGAACTGAAGGACGCCGTGACAGGAAGCCAATCTGTGAGGTTCATCGCATTGTCGTCATCATCAACGTAGCGGCGGGTGCCAAAGCGTCGATCGTGTGTCCAGTAGTTCTGGACCATGTTGAGCCACAGGCCCAGAATGCGAACGCTAATCCACAGTGTCAGCGCGTAGACCCAGTCCCACATCATCAACAGCAACAGACCGTAGCTGCTGAACTGCGCGAAGATTGCAAAGTAGGCATTCGAGACAACTCGAAAGGGAGCGGTCTTGAGGATCGAGTCCTGGGCCAAATTTGATTTGCACGTGTAAGGAAAGAAACAGAGATACAGTGTTTTCCAAAAACCATCGTCAGCATGCTTGTTTGGATCATGCTCGTGATCCGAAAACGCATGGTGATGACGATGACGGTTGACCCAGGTGGTCGGGTTTACATAAATCCCGGCAGTGTTGTAGAGCAAGGTAACTGACTGAATAAACCATCGTTTGTAGGCAAGCGTTTTGTGCGCGATGCCCATGTGCAGGATGTCGGTCAGATAAAGTCCACCGACAAACCAGATGAACACGAGATAGATCAGTCCGACAACGACACCAGTCGCGACACCCCATTCCGGGGGAGCGGCAACTGCTGATGCCACAATATGAAGAACAAGTAACGAATAGCCGATCAGATTGTAAGTTCTCATCAACTCTCCTTTTACCTAACGCTCGCGTAGTGTACGACCATCACCTCACGGGAAGCACAGTTTATAAGGCCAGATGACAGTGTTACTTGAGTGGCGATGAAGTCATCAATACCGCGCTCGTTGCTGACTTCACGCCAAGATCATTAACTTATTTACGAAGGCCCGTCGGTTGTTAGATTTCATGCGAGGCGTTTAATCATCGGGATACACCGAATCTCAAGTCCTGAGGCCAGTCGATAAGTCGATTCTGTTTGCGCGACAAATCCAGCTCTCTCATAGAACCCGACGGCATTTAATGAAGCATTCAAACTCACGGACGTGAAACCGAATTCTTCCGCTTTTTGTTCGAGCTGCTCCAGTAAATTCAAGCCAACGCCAGTTCCTCGAACAGCAGGACTTGTATAAAGAGCTTCAATCTCACGCGTCTCGGGATTTAGTACGCCGAACGCGACGATTAGTTCACCGTTGGTTGCGACCAGGAATTCCTTGTTCTGGATAGATTGCTCGTAATCTGCGACTGGGCGCGGTCGTTGCCACGACTCGAGTTCTTCAGCCGAGTAGTACCCTGGGCCAATGGCCCTGACGGCATCCGAATGAACACGCGCAATTGAAGAACAGTCTTCAGGACGAGCTTTGCGGATTGAAAACATTACGCAGGTGTAAGCATTTGATCAAGTACTATTTGGAGTGCGGCGAAGTCAGTGACGATTGACGAGTGACGATTGAGCTTGATTCGGCGGAGCCCATTCAATCTTGTATGCCTCATCGTTAAATGGAACTTTACCTCACGCGAAAATCGACAATCGAGAATCGTCAATGACCTCTCCAAATCCTAGCCACCGGTAATCAATCGCCATAACGTGAAAAGAAACCCCTTGTCACGATTGGGCACAAGGCCACCCATCAACCAGAGATAGACCAGGAATCCATAAAAGAAGGACATGAAGACGAGAGCCGCGCTACGCCATAACGGCGGCTGCAGTTCCCTGGGCAAGAATTTCTTGTTCACATAGAGGATGTGCAGAGGGCTGATCGTCAGGACCAACCCCGCGATGTTCGCGCTCATCTGCAAAAGAACAATTGGTTGCGTGATTCGAAGAGCGATGAGAGCCCAGATGACTACCGCAGCCAGGACCGAGTAGTAGATTAACCTAACGTCGCCACCGCGCCATTCACGTATACGTTTGCTGCCGCTCCACAAAATGTCGGTAATGCCGCGAGTCATGCCTTCCAAGATATCCAACTGCGTCTTGAACAATACCCAGACACTCATCATTGCCAGCAGAGACGTAAGGCCAACGCCATGCACCGACATTGCATTTGCAAGCTCCGCAGCAACACCCAAACCGCGAATGTCTGTACCCGGTGCGATAGCAGACGTGTAAAGAATCGCCGGCAAGCCCATCCCCAACATCGCGCCCAGGAAGAACACGCCCCACTGATCGAATTGCACGATGCGCCACCAGCCGCGCCAGTCCTTCAAAGTCTCCTTCGTTACTTTGAAGACACTGCCGGAATGGGCCAGCTTCACTTTCTGTCCCCCAACTGCGGCGGGAATAAAGCCCACTACCTGGCCCATACCGTAGCCTTTATCGCGAGTCCAGTTCGAGACCATCAAGTTGCCGACACCGCCGATACCTGAAAATCCGACGAACGCACCGATGAGTAACCAATCGGCATCCGGAGGAAGAAAGTTGAATTTACCTAGCTGAGTTTCATAACCAACAAAACCCAGTAGTGCCGCCAACCAGCGCTCGCCATCTGCGTACAAAACACAGAGAACAAACAAGGTGCCCAGAATGAACACGATCATCACTGCGTTAAGGATCTCCAACGTACGCTCGATGCGTCTGCCCACGAGGAGAATGCAGACGCAGATCATGAAAGCGCCAAATCCGATCCAGTAAACAACGGAAGCGTCTGTTTGAACCGCTAGCCGACCCGCAAAAAGATAGAAGACTGCGCCTGCTAACAATCCT
This sequence comes from Pyrinomonadaceae bacterium, assembly GCA_036554845.1. Taxonomy (GTDB): domain Bacteria; phylum Acidobacteriota; class Blastocatellia; order Pyrinomonadales; family Pyrinomonadaceae; genus PSRF01. The sequence goes on along the minus strand of DATBMP010000508.1, from coordinate 1,366 downwards.
GCCCATGACGGCCAACCCGTTTGCAAAAAGTAGAGAACGGCATAGATCCAAGCCCAGAAGGTTGAATGAGGCTTGGTGCGCATGAACCCGGTGACTGCGGGTTCACCAGTAAAAAGTGTGTAGCGTACGAGTTCTGTGTTGAGCACGGTCTGGAGGAAGACGGCAATCGAGGTTAGCCACAGAAGTGCGATTCCGTATTTGACGAACGTTGCGGGACCAAGCAACCACTCACCGCTTCCAAGGGCAGCGCCAAGGACGATCGCGCCTGGGCCAATGACGCTCAGGATGCCAAGACCCTTGGCAGGAGGTGGCTTAGGAAGATCCGTGACCTTCCAAGGCTCTAGCCCTGATGAAGCCTCACTGGGGGTTGTGATTTCTGTTGTTTTGACCGCCATGGGAGAGAATCTATTGCCGAATTTTGTCTGGTTAGTGTCAACGCGACCGTGGATAGGCGCAGCCTAATTCAAGAACGCCCGCGGGTAAGGCATAGCCATACCGCAAAGGGATGCGGCAAAGCCACCTGATTAACCCGAATGCACCTGGCCCTCTGATCGTTGACTACAAAGCGAGGTCGAAGCGTTTAACTGCCACTATTAGTCCCTGTTTGAAGCCGCCTGACTAACCCGAACTGAAGTCGCCTGACTCAAGCGAACTCCATAACAGCGCTTTGGCCAAAAAGTCCTTTTTGGAATTCCGGCTCGGCCGCACCCTTGCGGTAAGCCTGCGGCTTACCGAACCTTCCTATATTTTGATCGAGGCTATGCCTCAAAGATGGAACAGTTGAGGCATAGCCTGATATTTAGGTTGGAATAACGGTAAGCCGCAGGCTTGCCGCAAGGGTGCGGCCGAGCCGTACCCAAAAGACTTTTTGTGCAGAGCCAGTCGGCTAACCCCCGGGCGCGCAAATCGTCAATTGCCAATCGTCAATCTACTGACTCTTTAAGATCCAATTCTGTGGATCGACCGTAACGGCTTGGCCCGTCTGCAACGGAATTACAACCTGGCCTGCTTCAAGCTCGTAACGTTTAGTCGTGTCTCCAACTTTTACTTCAACCGGCATGGGAAACGGAAGATTGTTCGGAACCTCCCAACGCAGCGTCAACTGACTATCAGCCTTCTCGACAATTAGCTTTGGCAACTTTGGTTGTCGCAGATACACATCAAAAAACCAATCGAGCTCCATCTTCGAAGTCGCTTCACTAATACTCAGAAAGTCATCTGTTGTTGAAAACCGGACCTGCTTGCCGTTGGTGACCTTCTCTTGTTGCGGATTGGGATAAGCCATCTTTCTGAGAGCTGTGAAGAACGGCTTGTCACCAACGAGATAGCGCAGCGTGTGCAGTACAACGGCGCCTTTCCCATAAAT
>DATBMP010000475.1:0-8130 GCA_036554845.1 Pyrinomonadaceae bacterium | reverse complement strand
GCGAAGAGCGTCACAGACGATGTCACGCTCGTCTCTGAAAGTGGTTTGCATTCAGTCAGCGATCTACGCCGCCTTCGTGAAGCAGGTTTCAAGGGCTTCTTAATCGGAGAGTTTCTAATGCGTGCAACTGCGCCGGATGCGGCATTGCGAGAACTTAGCCAAGCCTGAGCGAGTTTCTATGACATTCATCAAGATTTGCGGCATAACAAATCTCGAGGATGCGCTGGTAGCACTTGATGCCGGCGCCGATGCGCTCGGTTTCAACTTTTACGTGCCGAGTCCACGATACATCCCACCCGACGCGGCGCAACGGATTATCGAAAAACTACCGGCAACGATTTTGACCGTGGGTGTTTTTGTTAATGAGAAATCTCCTGAATCTGTGGCGAGTGTCGCAGACGAAGTTGGGCTCGGCGCAGTCCAACTCCACGGCGATGAGACCCCGGAGTTTTGTCGCCAACTGGCTAATCGTTATGTGATTAAAGCGTTGAGTGTGGGTAGCGAGTTTGATCCTCAGAGGGTTAAGGACTATGAGGTTACTGCAATAATGCTGGACGCGTTTGATCGAAAACTTCGTGGCGGCACGGGCCAGGTTATTGATTGGTCCATAGCACGAAGGACGAAGGAACTCGTGCCGAAATTGTTTTTGGCTGGCGGTCTCTCAGTCGAGAATGTTAGACACGCAATAGCTGAGGTTGGTCCGTTCGGCCTCGATGCATGTAGCTCTCTCGAAATCACCCCCGGGAAAAAAGATGCTGGCCGCGTTCGAGCGTTTGTCACAGCTGCCCGGTCAAACGACCGAACTGGTTAAACGTTGACGTTAATCACCGCACGCGGGTTATTCTTGAAGTGCTGTCTCAACTGAACTCGCAGAAGAGGTCTTGTCTTCCCGTCGATCCGCGATCAGATGCTCCTCTCCTTAGCTTCGTCGTATGTCAAAAACCAGAAGATCAAAGTCTGTTACATCGCGAGATCGAGGGCGAGTACTGCTCGTAACTGAAGACCCGAACAACGTTCCCACTAACCTGTTTGAAGCTTCGGGATTAGAGGTTGTTGGCGTTTCCACCGGGGCCGCGGCGCTGGTCTCTCTGCAACGCTCGCGTCCACACCTGGTGATTGCTGATTCGGCGGTCGAAGGAATTACAGCGCGCGAGTTGGGACGAATGTTGGCCAATGGTGGCGAAGGACTGCCGCTAATTCTGGTTGGCCGAGAAACCTCAACCAATGAACGCCGGCTGATAGCCTTATCGTTGGGAGCATTTGATTATTTTCAAATGCCGGAAGAAGCTGAGTTAATGGTTGTTCGTGCGGCTCAACTAGTTAGCTTGCAGCAAACCCTGGAACGATTACGAACGGAAGCGGATCTTGATTTCCTGACGGGTTTGCCAAATCGTCGACGTTTTCGGGCGGCTCTTGCAAATGAAGTTGAGCGTTGGAGACGTTATGGCCTACCGTGCGCCCTCCTCTTGTTAGACATAGATCATATGAAAGGGATTAATGATCGTTTTGGCCATCCGGCAGGCGACCTGGTGATACGTCATGTAGCGAATGTACTCTCCGAAGTCTCGCGTGATAACGACACGCCTGCGCGATTAGGTGGTGAAGAGTTTGCGCTGTTGTTGACTACAATCAATGATGAGAAAGCGGCCCAGGCTGCAGAGCGATTGCGGCAGGCTCTAGCAGATCACTCTATTCCCAACGTAGGACAGATAACAGTAAGCATTGGAGTTGCAGCATGTCCGGCGCATGCCACTTCAGAACGCATGCTTTACTCGGCAAGTGATCGCGCCCTTTATGTAGCGAAGAACGAAGGACGGAATCGAATCGCGGTTGCCCCTCTGCTTCAGGAGAAGCTTCCTGGCGTTTAGAACAGACCTCTCGCATGGATCGTAATCATTCACAACCTGATCAAATGGGCCATTGGGGACCGTACGGCGGACGTTACGTTCCCGAAACCTTGATGTCGCCACTCATCGAGTTGACTGAGGCATTTGAACAGTCACGTCAGGACGAGACGTTTCAGGAACAGCTCGAAAGCCTTCTTAATCACTACGCTGGACGACCTACACCTCTTTTCGAAGCCAAACGACTTTCAAACCATGCGGGCGGTGCGCGTATCTTTCTTAAACGCGAGGATCTCTTACACACTGGCGCGCACAAGATAAACAACACGATCGGGCAATCGTTACTCGCGAGGCGAATGGGCAAGCGACGGATCGTTGCCGAAACTGGCGCCGGACAACATGGTGTGGCGACGGCGACAGTTTGCGCACTGCTGGAACTTGATTGTGTGGTCTACATGGGCGCCGAAGACATGCGACGCCAGGCGTTGAATGTTTATCGCATGGAGTTGTTGGGTGCAGAGGTTCGGGAAGTGACTTCCGGATCGCAGACTTTGAAAGATGCAATCAACGAAGCATTGCGCGATTGGGTCACGAACGTTGACGACACCTACTATCTACTGGGGAGTGCGCTTGGTCCCCATCCCTACCCGTTAATGGTCCGAGAGTTCCAAAGTGTGATTGGCCGAGAGGCCCGTGATCAGATCCTGGAGGAAGTCGGGCGACTGCCTGACACGCTGATGGCGTGCGTTGGTGGCGGTTCGAATTCGATTGGTCTCTTTTACCCATTTCTCGATGATCGTGATGTGAAGATGATCGGTGTCGAGGCGGGCGGCATCGGTGACAGCCTGGGCCAACATGCGGCCAGGTTCAATCAGCGGGGTGGAGGACGTCCAGGTGTGTTGCAGGGAACGATGAGCTACGTACTTCAGAATGAACACGGGCAGATTGCAGCCACTCACTCTATTTCGGCCGGGTTGGATTATCCATCGATTGGCCCAGAGCATGCCTATCTTCACGACTCAGGTCGCGTCGAATACGTCTCCGTAACTGATGATGAAGCGTTGGATGCTTTTCAACTGGTGGCAAAGTTGGAGGGAATTATCCCGGCGCTTGAATCTGCGCATGCATTGGCGCAGGGAGTGAAGACTGCCAGCGAGATGCGCCCGGACCAGATCCTAATCATCAACCTGTCAGGGCGTGGAGACAAAGACGTCAATTCAGTTCGTGACATTCTTCGCTAGGTTCTCCTTCCCACCATGACCCGTATTGCTAAAGCCTTTGAGTTGTTGAAGCAACAAGGAAGAAAAGGCTTCATACCTTTCATCACTGCGGGTGATCCTGACCTAAAAACGACCGTCGATCTGATCTGCGAATTGTCCGCAGCTGGAGCCGCGTTGATTGAGTTGGGGGTTCCGTTTAGCGATCCGATGGCGGATGGGCCAGTTATTCAACGCGCTTCAGACCGAGCCCTGCGTCACTCGTTTGGGATCACCGAGATTCTTTCTGTGGTCGCCGAGGTGCGAAAGAGAGACGATAAGCCCATCGTACTGTTCAGTTATTTGAACCCACTCCTGCAATACGGTTTCGGCAAGCTGGCCATTGATGCTCGAGCGGCAGGAGTAGACGGCGTGCTGGTCACGGACATGGTGCCGGAGGAATGTGCTGACTTTGCATCAAGCCTGCGGGCTAATGATCTCGACATGATCTTCCTCGTTGCACCGACGTCGAGCGACGAACGATTGCGATTGATCGCTGAGAAAGCCAGCGGTTTTATCTATGCAGTGTCGCGCCTGGGGGTGACGGGTGCGCGGTCGGATTTGGGCGGGGAGGCGGCACAACTTGTGAAACGAGTCCGAAGCTATTCGACGCTACCGGTTGCAGTCGGTTTTGGATTGTCGAGTGCAGCACAGGTCGCCGCGACATGGGGGTTTGCAGATGCCGCTGTCGTAGGTTCGGCGATAGTCGCTGAAATCGAACGTTGGTCCAACTCGCCAGATCTTGTAGCGCGAGTCGGGGAATTTTCACGTAGCTTGATTCCAAGCATAAATTGAAAAAGCCGATGATCCGGCGACGCATTGTGTTGGGATCAAAAACCTGCTCATAATCCCCGTGTAACGGAGGATCTTAATGAGCGAAGAAATTACTCACCAATTTCCGCAGAATGGTTTTGAGGCAATCCTGGTCAGACTTGATTCACTTGATTTGAGGATGACCAATTTAGAGGAGAAGGTTGAGCGAAAGGTAATGGAGACTCGGCCGATCTGGGAGCAGGTTACACAACAGTTGATCCTGCTTGATAAGCGTTTCGATACGGTTGACAAACGCTTTGACGATATTGATCTGCGTTTCGAACTGATCGACCAACGGTTTGAGGGAATCGACCAGTGCTTCGAACAGATCCACCATCGTTTCGATGCGGTAGATAAGCGCTTTGACGAAGTTGACAAGAGGTTCGACAAGCTAGAGTTGCGTCTCGAAAAAGTCGAAGCTGGTCTGGTAGCCGTTGAGAATCGTCTCGGTAAGGTTGAACGCGAGGTTTACCATCTGGGAAAGAAGTTTCGGATCTTTGAGCAGGAGATACTCGATACACAAAATGCCTGCGAAGATCTTGATGAACGGATCACCAAAATTGAATCGCCACCCGCTTAACCATGACTAATTCCAGACTGACAGCCGGAACACCGGTTGTGATTGTTCTACACAGTCCACGTGAAAAGTGTTGGGGTGTGCTCGACCAGATTAATTCCGCTGGAGTATTCTTGCGCGGACTTGACCTTAATGCTTTTGACGATTGGGTACGCTCTTTACTTCATGATGAACCGTTCATGGGAGTAGGCGATCTTTTCTTTCCCATGTGGCGTATCGAACGAATCGCAAAAGATGAGACTTCAGGTGGAGTACCGTCGCTTTGCGAACAACTGGAGCAACGAACCGGCCGCTCAGTTGAGGATGTGCTCAGTAGCTCAACCTGAATTGTCTTCAGAAACATGAACGGATTTTCCAAGGCGCGCAGCCTCACTTGACCTGAGACGCAGAGAGGGCTGCCGGTGCGCGCTTGCTCATCTCATCCACCCTCAGAAAAAGCAATCGTTGCAGACATGAAACACTGTTCCATTCTTGCGTTAAGTGTGTTATGCTCGCCGCCTCTTGAGAGGGGGCCAAAACTTAAGGCGAGAAAAGGAGCGGAAGAAAGCGATGTATAACATGGCCGATGAAAGACTGAGTGTTGACCGTAGTAAGGCGATCGAAGCCGCGCTCTCAAATATTGAGAAGAAGTTTGGCAAAGGATCGATTATGCGTCTCGGTGAACGAGACGTTTCAGACGTGCCGGCGATCTCAACGACTTCACTTAGTCTCGATGTGGCGGTCGGTGTCGGTGGCGTCCCCCGAGGACGCATCGTCGAGATCTACGGACCAGAGAGCTCTGGTAAAACGACGCTGGCACTGCATATCGTGGCCGAAGCGCAAAAGGCCGGCGGCGTCGCCGCCTACATCGATGCGGAACATGCCATGGATGCAGATTACGCAGGTAAATTAGGGGTTGATATTGACCAACTTCTTATCTCTCAACCCGATTCTGGCGAACAGGCCCTGGAAATTGCCGAAGCTTTAGTCCGCTCGAACGGCGTCGACGTAATTGTTGTCGATTCGGTTGCGGCACTCGTTCCCAGGGCGGAACTTGACGGTGAAATGGGTGATTCACTACCTGGTTTACAGGCGCGCCTCATGTCTCAGGCGTTGAGAAAACTCACGGCGATCGTCGCTCAATCAAACACCTGCTTCATCTTCATTAATCAGATTCGGGAAAAGATCGGCGTCATGTTCGGCAATCCCGAAACCACCACCGGCGGACGTGCCCTAAAGTTCTACTCTTCATTACGACTCGACATTCGCCGCATTGGTGCCATCAAGGATGGTGACCGAGTCGTTGGCAACAGAACCAAAGTGAAGGTTGCTAAAAATAAGGTTGCTCCACCGTTCCGCGAGTGTGAGTTTGACATCATGTATGGAGAAGGCATCTCACGTGAAGGAGACGTCCTCGATCTTGGCGCTCTGCAACGAGTTGTCGAAAAGAGCGGCGCCTGGTTCTCTTACAAAGGCGAGCGTTTGGGCCAGGGAAGAGAGAATGCCAAACAAGCCTTGAGAGACAATCCGGAAATCTTGAAACGCATCGAAAATGAAGTGAAGGTAAAGTTGGGATTGCCGGTACGTGAGGAGAAAGCAGATCCTCCTGCCAACGCAAAAGCTGCGGCAGCCGAGAAGAAATAGTTTTTGTCAGTGTGCTCCACAATTGAAGCGTTCAGATCGGAAGCTCTTCCGAAATGAACGCTTCTCTTGCTTTACTACGATACGACTCTGAACTGATAATCCGCTCCGACTGCAATGAAACCAACGATCCTCATTAAAGGTGGCCAACTGGTTACGATGAATGGCCAGGACTTGATCATGGCCGGTAATGTTTTTATTAACGACGGGCGTATCAAGAACATAGGCCAGGACGCACCTTCCGCCGATGTGATCATCGACGCTGAAGGCTGCGCTGTACTACCAGGCTTCGTTCAAACACACATTCATCTTTGTCAAACACTCTTTCGCGGTTGGGCGGATGATCTGGCACTTATCGATTGGTTGAAACAACGCGTGTGGCCCATGGAAGCGGCCCACACCGCCTCGTCGGTTCGCGCTTCAGCACAACTTGGTGTTGCCGAATTAATCAAAGGCGGTACCACCTGCGCGCTGACGATGGAAACCGTAAAGCATACCGAGGAAGTGTTTCGTGTCGTTGACGAGAGTGGCTTTCGGGCAACGGTCGGGAAGTGCATGATGGATAAAGGCGATGGCGTTCCGAAAGAGCTTCAGGAAGAGACCGACAACTCAATAGCGGAATCACTCTTCTTACTCGAGAGGTGGCATGGAAGGGCAGACGATCGAATTCGCTACTGTTTTGCTCCACGTTTCGCCGTAAGTTGTACTGAAAAACTGCTGAAGGAAGTTGCACGACTGGCCCGCGCCCGGAAAGTGATGATTCACACCCACGCGTCCGAGAACCTTACCGAATGCGAAATGGTTGAGCGGGAAACAGGCCTCAGGAACATCTCGTATCTTGATTCTGTAGGCCTCACGGGTAGTGATGTAGCACTTGCTCACTGCGTCCATCTTGACGAAGCAGAGATCGAAATACTCTTTCGTACCCAGACAAACGTCGCACATTGTCCCTCCTCAAATCTGAAACTTGGTTCGGGTATAGCTCCGATAAAGACTTTGCTTGAAAGAGGGGTTCCAGTGTCGATTGGTGCCGATGGCGCTGCGTGCAATAACCGCCTGGACATGTTTACCGAGATGCGAACGGCTGCGCTCTTGCAGAAAGTGGTCCATGGTCCAGAGGCGATTCCTTCCGTCCGTGCGCTTCGCATGGCCACAATCGACGGTGCTAAAGCATTGGGACTCGGAGACGAGATTGGGAGTCTGGAGATCGGGAAGCGGGCCGATCTAACGGTTGTGAAATTAAAGGAACTGCATCTGACACCACGACCCCGGGACATCGTGTCTAGCCTGGTCTACTCGGCTGAGGCTGCCGACGTCGAAACAGTAGTAATCGACGGAGTTTTAATCATGCGGGACCGTGAATTAATGACACTGAACGAGTCCGAGGTAATGCAGAACTCAGAAAAAGAGGCGGATCAATTGGTGAAAAGGGCGGGGATTAGCAGATGACTTTGGGGCGTTGCACTGAAAATCTTTCGTGGAATTGGTGAGATGGTGGCCAGGGACGGAATCGAACCGCCGACGCCGGCCTTTTCAGGGCCGCGCTCTACCAACTGAGCTACCTGGCCAGCAGTCCAGCGAAGAACGCGTAGTATAGGAAGCGACTAAAACAACTGTCAACATGCGTACTTTTTCTGGTTCGTGTCGAGCATTTGTTGGGATTTGTCGGATTCGTCACAAAAAGTCGTTGACTGAAAATATCGTAGGTGTATAATCCAGCGCGTTGAGGATGGGGCTAACGCCCAAACGTTGGTCCAGTTGAAAAACAACATCCGATTCAAAATTGATAGTGCCCGCCAGTGCCAGCTCGGCCGCCGATCGCGCCCCCCGCAGTCGCTACCTTCGAGCTGGCACAGCTTTTTTTAGACAGGATTTTCAGGATTTGGGCAGGATTCGGGTCATTAGTTCCCGAGCCTGAGCATTCGCCGTGGTAATCGTTTCAGCCTCTTCGATCGTTAAGAGTTTTCGATCCCGCATCACAACTTCCCCATCGATGATCGCCGTATCGACATCATCGGCT
>DATBMP010000414.1:0-6407 GCA_036554845.1 Pyrinomonadaceae bacterium | reverse complement strand
GGGCGCTCCACTTAGGTTTCATCGCAGACTTAAGCTTCGGTATCGGCGGGCGAGGACGCCCGCGCTCCACTTCGGTATCGGCGGGCGAGGATGCCGGCGCTCCACTTCGGTATCGGCGGGCGAGGACGCCCGCGCTCCAGTTAGGTATCGGCGGGCGAGGACGCCCGCGCTCCACTTCGGTATCGGCGGGCGAGGATGCCGGCGCTCCACTTCGGTATCGGCGGGCGAGGACGCCCGCGCTCACCATGGGCGAGAGGCGGCTCCAGCGCGCTATCTTCTGGCAGCCGGCGTAAGTTTCAACACCAACCGTTCACTTCCACGCAAGACTTCCACTTCATACTCCTGACCAGCTTTCATCTCTCCTAATGCCGCGGTGTAATCGTAGACGTTACGAATATCGCGTCCTGCGAGCTTGACGATCTTGTCACCAGCCTTAAGCCCAGCCTTCGCTGCCGGTGAATCGTCGCGAACACCGTCCAGCAACATTCCATCGCTTGCGTCCGCATAGTTCGGAACTGTTCCGAGGTAAACACGGAAGCCGGTGGATCTTCCTGTTGTCTCACTCTTGGCCTGGGTGAAGGTCGGGCGCTTGTCGCTGCTGTTTATGCTGTTCACGATACGTTTTACCAGCGAGATTATCCGCGCCTCGTCTTCGTAATTGATCTTGTCGGCGGTGTCGGATGGTTTGTGATAGTCCGAGTGCGTCCCGGTCCAGAAAAACAGCACGGGGATTTGCTTGGCGTAGAACGACGAATGATCACTCGGACCAAAACCATCCTGGTTCAAGGTAAGAAGAAACTGTTTTCTGGAGTCGCTACTGACCACGGGCTGCCCATTGCTGCCAACCACCATGGGCATCTGCCTGGTCGTAGCTGAGTCAGCATGCGCTGTTGCACTCGCGAGATTGACTGTCGTGCTCTCGACTACGTTGGCAGTCTCGATCATCGTTCTCCACTCTTGCGCGGTTCCTACGCCACCAATGACCAGACTCTGATTCTTTAGTCTGCCAACCATGTCGAGGTTGATCATTGCGACTGTGTTCGCCAATGGCACCACCGGGTGATTAACGTAATAGTTCGAACCCAGCAGACCTTCTTCCTCGCCGCTAAAGGCAATGAAAACGATGGTTCGTTTCGGTTTAGGTCTTTGCGAACTGAATATACGAGCGAGTTCCAGGATGCCTGCGACACCCGAGGCGTTGTCATCGGCACCGTGATGCACTTCGCCTTCACGTTCAGCAAGGCTGCCTTCGCCACCGAGACCCAGATGATCGTAATGAGCGCCAATCACGATGGCCTCGTTCTTTAGTGTTGTATCCGAGCCATCAAGAATCCCGACGATGTTGTATGCCGCAACGTCCTGACGAACGATGTCGGTGTTAATAGTTATGGGTGATGTAACTGAAAGATTGAAATTGCGAGCAATGCCGCAAGGTTCCTGGCAGGTCGCAGCAGGTCCACCACCACTGACCCAGCTTTTCATCTCCTGCTGTGCCTTTGTGAGCGCTTCAGTAGTTTCCATGCCTAGAAGTTTTGCGCCTGCTGATCTCGAAATGGCTACGATTGGGATTCCTGCATCGCCGGCGCTGTTATCAAAACGCATTCGAGAAAGGTGAGCTTCACGGAAGTTGTCTGCCCGCACAATCAGGACGAGTGCTTTTGCGCCCGCGTTTCGTGCCGCAACGGCTTTCCAACGCTCGTCTTTGTGACGTGCGAATTGATCGTGAGGGCTCTCGTCATCAGGCGTTCCGGAAAACGCAACCGCAACTTTTCCGGCTGCACGTCCACCGAAGTAGTCATCGTATTTCAGCTCAGATGCAGTAATGCCATAGCCCACGAATACCGCTGGAAGTCGGTCGATGCGCGCGTTCGTCGAGAAACCAACCGGCATCCAGTCGTCCCCGGTTTTAAGAGAAGTTACTGTTCCCGCAGATGTGAATGACAACTCGTTGGAGTTGCCCAGTTTCACACCGGCGACGTACGGAAACTTCTGGCGATAGTTGGAGCGAGTTTCAGCGCGGTTGCGTGGACTACGCACGTTTTGAAACGCCGGACGCAAACCCATCTGCGAAAACTCGCCGGCGATGTAATGAGCGGCATCGTTCGCACCGGCTGATCCGGTACGCCGGCCTTCCAAGTGGGCAGAAGCGAGATAACTTACGTGCTTGCGCAGTTGCTCGACGCTAGGCGCAAGCCGCGATTGCGGTTGTTGTGCCGGAACAACAGAGATGAAAAGGGCGATTAAGAGCGGAAAAGCGGCGCGGTAGATTGGTTTGTTTTTCATGACAGTTCAAATCCAGGAAGGATAAAACGTTCTATTAATTCATCAAGGAGCCTCAGAAAATGAGAGTCAGTAGCACCGCGTGGTGGTACTGACCTTCTCTTCACGCGATTTCAGTTCTCACAGAGCCCGGTGTGAATGAGAGCGCATCTCATTCGCGCAATGAATCTATTCAACCCAGTCGGCAATAAAGACATTTGTTTCACCTTGAGACTTCGCGTTGCGATTTGAGGCGAAGACCAGTTTCTTTCCGTCCGGAGAAAACATCGGAAACCCATCGAACGTTTCGTTATGCGTAACGCGTTTCAGACCACTGCCGTCAACGTTGATTACGTAAAGGTCGAAATTGCGGCCACGAGGATCGTCCATGTTTGAGGCAAAGATGATTCGTTTGCCATCAGGGAAGAAATAAGGAGCGAAGTTCGCCTTGCCGTTGCGAGTCACCTGTCGTTTGTTCGAGCCATCTGCATTCATCACCCAGATCTCGAGTGTCGTGGGTCGAATCAGATTCTGTTTCAGCAAGTCTCGATAATCTTCCTTCTGCTTGTCAGTATTCGGGTGATGCGCTCGGTAGACAATCTGTTTTCCGTCATACGAAAAGAATGGACCACCATCGTAACCAAGTTCATTCGTCAACCGCCGCACGTTCCGGCCATTTGCATCCATCGTGTAGATATCGAGATCTCCATCGCGCATGGACGTAAAGACGATCTGTCGCCCATTGGTCGAAATCGTGGCCTCAGCGTCGTAGCCGGGAGTGCTAGTAAGCTGTTTGACTTCAGTGCCATTCGGCCGCGCGGTAAAGATGTCGTAGGTTGGATAGATGGCCCACACGTAACCCTTTGAAAAGTCTGGTCGTGGCGGACACTCCGTGCCACCCAAATGTGTTGACGAGTAGAGCACCCGACTCAGGTTAGGGAAGTAATAAGCACAAGTCGTTCGACCATTCCCGCTGGAAATCATCCGCGTGCCTGAACCATCAATATTCATCGTGTAGATTTGGTCACACTGCCGTCCTTCACGTGTTGCCTGGAAGATCAGCTTGCGGCCGTCGGAAGAGAAGTAGGCCTCGGCATTCTCGCCACCAAAGGTTAACTGTTTGAGGTTGGCGAAATTCTTCTCTTCTGGATGGGCCAGTGAGTCGTCGTTACTTGAAGAAGCAGCGCTCAGGTTCAGGAAGAGGAAAATCAGTACGGGTAGTGACAGTAAGATTAATCGACGTGCTAGTTTCACTTGGGTTCAATCCGTTTTCTTTATTTATTTTTCGTACTGGCTGGATCCGACACGCGTACTGAACATCCATCCGAGACGGAGCATCAAATCAGCGTACGCTTAAAGCTTCATTCACCAACTGTGTCTGCTCGAGTTGATGTATTGCGTATGAGCCGGTTGCAGGGCTAGCTGATGGCGCGCGTCCGACATAGATCGGTCGCTGGCATGCTGGTAAGAGGTTCTCCAGCCGCGATTCCATGAAGCCCCATCCGCCCATATTCTTTGGTTCTTCCTGAGCCCACACCAACTGCTTCGCATTCAAATAGGTCGCAATCAGGCTACGAATTCTTGAAAGCGGAAACGGGTAAAACTGTTCGAGGCGCACCAACGCGACCCGAGACTCTGCCAGCTTTTTCCTCGCTTCACTCAAATCGTAATAGAGTTTCCCGCTAGTCATCACGATGCGCTCGACCGTTCTTGGATCCGTCACTTCTCGGTCATCGATTAGCGGAGCAAAGCCGCCGTTAGTCAGTTCATCAATCGTCGAAGTAGCGGCGGGCAAGCGCAATAAACTCTTTGGCGTCATGATGACAAGCGGCCGTAACAACTCTGGTCGGGCCTGTCGTCGCAGGAGATGAAAATACTGTGCGGGAGTCGTTGGATTGCAGACTGCAAGATTGTTCTCAGCACACAACTGCAAGAAACGCTCGAGACGCGCGCTGGAGTGTTCTGGTCCTTGTCCTTCATATCCATGCGGAAGCAGAAGGGCCAGACGACTCTTCTGTTTCCACTTATCTTCCGAAGCCGCAATATACTGATCGATGATCACCTGAGCGCCGTTTCCGAAATCACCAAACTGAGCTTCCCATAAGACCAGCGCATCCTGAGACACCACGGAGTAACCGTACTCAAACCCAAGAACACCCTCTTCGGAAAGCGAGCTGTCGTAAACCTGAAACTGCGCTTCGGGATTCTCCTCTGAACGCAACTCAGATAAGGGCGCCCATGGTTTACCAGTTTGCGTGTCGTAAAGCACGGCATGACGTTGGCTGAACGTGCCACGTCCCGAATCTTGTCCACTGAGACGAACACGTGTGCCGTCAATCACGAGGGACCCGAACGCCATTGCTTCGGCAAAGGCCCAGTCAAGCGGGGCCGTGCCATCCCCCATCTTAGCGCGGCGTGCGAGTTGGCCCACCATCTTGGGATTCACATTGAAGCCGTCCGGTACAACCGAGATAGCGTTAGAAATCTTCTTGATGACGTCAGGATCAATACTGGTGTCGATTACTTCAGACCCATCGATCTCTTCGACAGGTTCAGTAGCCTGCAACGGATTCTGTTGGGAAACGATCTCTTTGGCGCGCGCCAACGCATCTTCATAACGTCGCACACGCTCCGCGATCAGTTGTTCGACCTCCGTCTCAGTCAGCGCACCTTCCTTCACCAAACGTCTTGAATAGATCGTTCGCACTCCGGGATGCGCCTTCACGCGCGCGTACATCAACGGTTGCGTGTAGCTGGGCTCATCGGTTTCGTTGTGACCCAGCCTGCGGAAACCAATCAGATCCAAGACAACGTCTTTATTGAACTCTTGTCGGTAGTCGAGCGCGATGCGAGTGACGCGGTAAGCTGCCTCGGGATCGTCACCGTTGATATGAAAGATTGGCAACTGCGTCATCCGCGCGACGTCAGTTGAGTAGATTGTCGAACGTCCGGCTTCGGGTGAAGTCGTAAACCCGATCTGGTTATTGATAATGATGTGAATTGTCCCGCCGGTGCGGTAGCCCTTTAGCCCCGCGAGATTCAAGACTTCCATAACAACGCCTTGACCGGCAAACGCAGCATCACCATGTATCAAAACGGGCATCACGCGATCCATCACTTCAGTGCGGGGCAGCCCCATTCTGTCTTGCATCAGATCCTGGCGCGCTCGCACCATTCCCTCGACCACTGGATCCACGGCCTCAAGATGACTCGGATTTGGAGACAGCGTTAGCTTAACTTTTCGACCGTCTTCAGTTTCACGCTCACCCACGGCACCCTGGTGATACTTCACATCACCCTCATCTGCCGGGAAAGATGGGTGGACCGAACCTTCAAAGGCAGCAAAGATACGTTCACAAAAGTGACCAATAACGTTTGCCAGCACATTCAGTCGCCCACGATGGGCCATGCCGAGAGTGATATCGTCGACACCTTTGCTGGCAGCACCCTCGATCAGCAGATCGAGAAGGGGAATGATCGTCTCAGTACCTTCCAGCGAGAACCTCTTCTGACCGAGATACTTCGTATGCAGAAACCGTTCAAACTGTTCGGCAGAGATCAGTTTCCAAAGCAGTCGCTTCTTAATTTCGACTGACAGTGGTTCTGGTCTCACGAACTCGCGACGGATCTGTTCCCGGATCCAGAGCTTCTCTTCCTTACTTTGAATATGACGATACTCAACACCCACCTTGCCGCAATACGCACGCTGAAGAATATCCAGAATCTCGCGTAACGTGGCGCTCTCAGTGCCGCCGAGCCCCCCGGTAATGAACTCGCGATCGAGATCCCAGATGGTTAGACCGTAAGTCTCAATATCAAGTTCCGGATGATAGAGCACCGGTAACGCCTGTAGGGGATCGATGTCCGCAATTAGATGGCCTCGTACTCTATAGGCGTTAATCAATTCGATCACACTTGCTTCTTTTACTGCCTGCTCATGCTCTCGGTCGCCAGCCAGAAAGAATGGATTGCGGTCCACGTTCCATTTGAACGGCACGTGGGCGATGCCGAGGTCTTTAAATATGTCGTTGTAAAAGTTGTGCTGCCCGATGATCAGCTCGTGCATTCGGGCCAGAAAGGCGCCGGACTCCGCACCCTGAATAATGCGATGATCGTACGTGCTGCTTACAGTTACGCCTTTGCTAATA
>DATBMP010000406.1:0-9423 GCA_036554845.1 Pyrinomonadaceae bacterium | reverse complement strand
CTACATCCGAGTTGTCGTGAAATTGTTTATAGAGAGCGGTCAACTCCTCAAGCACCTTTCTCTTCTGTTCCTGTTGCTCGGGCTTGGTACTCACGGCCACCGCTCGCGCGTATGCATCGATGATCCTTTCGGCAATCCCTTTTATCTTGGCAAGCATTGCCTCGCTCTCCGGAGTCACGTCTTTGTTCGCATGCTTCTCACGATACTCTTTAGCAAGAGGTTCGTATTCAGCATTTCCGATTGCAATCGCCAACGCTACGTATGTTGCCTGATCAGTTTTGTAAGTGCCGCCATTTTCCGCTGCTCGACGTAATGCGGCGACAGCTTCCGCGGGTGCTTTGTCACGCGAGAGCCAGCCGATACTAAAATTAAAGAAACCGCGCGCGTCATCTATCACCTTAAATGGTTTCGGATCAGTGACCTTCCCTGAAGTGATCAACTCGAGCCCTTTTTTGGCGTAGCCGATTGCTTCATCCGTCAGGCTGGTGTTACCGGTCTCGGCATTAAGAGAGCCAGCGGTCACGAGACGAACTATCACTGGGAATGCGTCGCCGTCTTTGATAAGAATCTCGCGCCCCAGTTCGAAGGTTTTGGGAAAGTCTTTCGCGTTGAAAGCGTTATTGAATTTGAACTCGCGGTCAGCCTTTTCATAACGACCTAACCAACGCTGAATGTAAGCAGTGTATTGATCATTATCACTGCCATACTTTCGGAGATACTCCTGGCCCTGTTCGTAGGCCAGCTTCTGGGCATCGGCCTCGCCTTTGATGTTTTCGATGAACTTGGCGTAGAGCGCGGCCTTATCTTCCTGAGGTGATTGAGCACTGGCGATGGCGATGGGCAGAAAAAGAACGGCGAGTAACAGCAGGGTTAACGGTTTTCTCATGGCGCGCATGGTAACAAGAAACCGAAAGTTGGAAAACAGAACTTTAAGTGTCCATTGGCAGACAACCTCATCCTTTGGGCCCTGCGCGGGGCGTCCTCCTGCGCGGCGATGTCTGTTTAATAATCCACCCCGAAACGGTTTCGAGCGCTGCTGGAGCGAACGTCTCTTCGATCGTTCCGTATTCCGATACCAAACCGGTTTGCGCCGTCTGGAAGAGATGATTCAAGCCCGGCATGATGTAAAGCGTGTAGTTCCGATTACCGCCTTTCTTCAACGCAGCACCGATCAAGGCGAGGTTCTCCTTGGGCGGAACTTGCAAATCTTTCTCACCGACTAAGGCCAACACAGGCACACGGATCTTTGCGAGGGTCGGTGCGGGATCAAACTGAACGAAGTAACGGAACCACTCGGATACGTACATCGCCATCTGCGTGTTTATCGTCCCAAGCACCGGCGAAAATGCATTCCGCCGTTCTTCAGTCATGGCCGCAAGGTAGTTCGTAATCATTTCACGGATCTTCTTTTCAGCAAGTTTCTTATCAGGTTCTGCTTTCAAAATTTCAAATATCTGCTCGTAGGCTTTGCGCACATCTGCAATTGACTGCTCATCGCGACCACCGGCGCGCTGCATTAAATCGCCTTGGCCCAGGATCACGTTTGCACCAGTTTGGCCCATGCCTGCCAACATCACGATGTACGCCACGTCCCTTGATCTGGCCGCAGCGATCGGGGCAATCATCCCACCTTCACTATGGCCGACCAGACCAATCTGGCGAGGGTTGATCTCTTTCCGCGATTTAAGAAAATTCACGCCGGCGAGTACGTCGAGAGCGAAGTTCTCACTTGTGGCAGTTGGGGAACCCGCATCCGAACCACCGATACCCCGGTCATCAACACGCAGCACAGCAATACCACGTCGGGTTAGATGATCCGCGAGGACCAGGAATGGTCGATGGCCCAATATCGTTTCGTTTCGATCCTGACCACCCGAACCAGTAATCAATACAACTGCAGGAACTGGATTCTTGCTTGGGGGAAGAGTCAGTGTACCGGCAAGTTTCACCTTGTCGATGGTGTTCTCGTATGTCACTTCCTCTTCTTTATATGGATATGGTTTTTTGGGATCCTGAGGCCGAGAGAGTACCGGTGCCTGGTCAGTGCGTCGAAGAGTGAGTGGAAAGCTACCGGGACCTTGCTTCAATTGACCAACAATTTCCGAATTGTCAGCGTTGAGTTTTCCCTCGTAACTCAATGCGAGATTAGGAGCATCGAAACGAACCACTCCACCTTCGACCATGATTGACCGTATCGGAAGATCGTTGGCGCCCTGGTCCACGCTGTCGAACGTTGCAGAGAGTTTGCCGTCCTCGCCTTGTTTGATCTTGAGTAAAAGGCGAAGCCTTATTCCACCAATGTCAACTGTTCCCAGCCAGTTGCCGGCAACGGTTGAAGGCGTGGTTGGTATGATTTGGGCTAGTGCTGCGAGTTGGCCAAATGTCGCCAGAAGACAGAGCGTAACTGCGCAACGGATTAGTTTCATCATTGGGCAAGGGCTCCTTCTTAAATGTCAGGGAATTCTAGCCGGTCGCGAACCAACACGCACTTTGCGGTCGTTAAGGTAACACCGAACGAGAGGGTTTAGTCAGCAACGGCATGGTCGACTAAGCACAGAGATCCGCATCTGACTTATCCAGCCTTGCAAGACCGGCAAAGTTCTTAAAGCACCGTTTCTCGATTGTTACGCGATGGCGGGCAGGCGTGTCGTGGGCCGGTCGCCGCGTGAGGTTACGCGACGCTGATCTTTTAATAGCTCATCAAACTCTTCCGTTGAGAGCGACTTGCTGAAGAGGAAACCTTGCAATACATCACAGCCGAGAGCTGCCAACCGTTCAAGTTGTTCTGAAGTCTCAACTCCTTCTGCAACTACCGTCAAACCAAGTGCGTGACCGAGCGTGATAATCGCAGCCACAATCGCTGCATCATCTTCATCAGTGCACAGGTCGGCCACAAAGGACTGGTCGATCTTTAAACTATCAATGGGAAACCGCTTCAGGTAACTGAGCGACGAATAGCCAGTACCAAAATCGTCGATCGCGATCCTGATTCCCATTCGACGGAGTTCATGAAGCTTCTCAATTGCAGTTTCGGGATCTTTCATTACTGAGCCTTCGGTCAGCTCAAACTCCAGCCAGGCCGGATCGAGTTTGGTTTCCTGCAAGATCTCAGTCACGTTTTCGATAAACGTCGGTTGTTGGAATTGACGAGCGGAGAAGTTTATCGACAGTCGCATCGGCTCGAGACCTGCATCCTGCCAGGATTTGTTCTGGGCACAGGCTGTTCGCATCACCCAATCGCCGATGGGAATAATCAAACCACTCTCTTCCGCAAGCGAAACGAACTCCAACGGACTAAGCAAACCTAGACTGGGATGTTGCCAGCGTACGAGAGCTTCCATACCAACGAGCTGAAAGTCTTTGATTGCAACCTGGGGCTGGTACTCAACCAGGAATTCGCCACGTTCTAATCCCGGTCGCATGTTACTTTCGAGGACCAATTGTTTCAGGGCATGTGTGGTCCCGCCGGAGGTGTAGAACTGGTAACTGTTGCCACCTTCGTCTTTGGTACGTTGCAGCGCAGCGCCCGCATTCTTCAAAAGCGTCGGAGTATCGTGCCCATCAAAAGGAAAGAGACTGATACCGATGCTGCTGGAGATAAACAGTTCCTGATCGTCAAAAACAAATGCCTGGTCCAAAACCTCCTTGATCGCGCGCGCAGTGCTTGCAGCATTCTGAGGCCGACCGATATGCGATAACAAGATCGCAAACTCATCACTTCCGAAGCGAGCCACCGTGTCGCTCGTGCGTACACAGCTAACCAATCGTTGCGCCACCGATTGCAAGACTCGGTCGCCTGCTGTATAGCCAAGCGAGTCGTTGATTGTCTTGAAGCGATCAAGATTGAGCAAAAGCACTGCATGCATCTGATCGTTGCGATGGGAAAGGGCGATCGCCTGCTTCAGTCGGTCTTTGAAGAGCACCTGGTTAGGGAGATCCGTAAGGGCATCGTGATAGGCCATGTGGCCCAAGCGTTCCTGTGTCTGTTTGTTTTGAGTCAGGTCGAGCACAAAACAAACAACCTCGTTCTCCATCAGGGTGGCGCCAAAGAGAACGGGCACTCTTCCACCATCCTTGCGCACCAGTTCCTTTTCATAGAATGCGCACGAGCCAAAGGCGCGCAGCTTCTCGAATGCTTCATCGTCCAGATGGTGATGGTCAGGAAAAGTGATCTGCCGCAGGGTAAGCTGTTCATCGAGCAGATCGGCGAAGGTGTAGTTGATGGTATCGAGGAACGTGCTGTCGGCGCTGATGATGTCGCCATTGAGGTCCAGGAAAACGATGCCGATCAGATTGGAATTCAGTATTCGGCACAATCCAGCTTCAAGATTGCGCTCGAAGAGTTCGGTCAAAGCACCGCTGTCGGAGTGAGTTTGTTTCATACGCGAGCCTGCCGCTTCCCGTATCGGAGAATCAGTCTGTAGTGGATTTGAGTGAGGGTGGGGTCAGGGTTAAAAGCTGCACGATCAACCCGACTGCTAGGCTAACAGAGAAGATGTGTGATTTTCAACGGAATTGTGTGACGGGGGGCCGGGGAAGCGAAGTGGTTGAAGGAATTGGAGTTAGATGTGGGTAAGATTCGTATCTACTCTATAAAGAACCTGGGAATCCACCCGGCCTACCACGTTGGGACTTCATGCTCGCAGCTGCTAAGAGAGTTACTGGCAGTCTCGCGATGCCACCACTCGTCGTAGCTGCAAATGTGAAGGACCAACGGGTCAAGCCCGTCGCCTCCAGATTCGAGACCATCTCTCGTCGTAGCTGCAAACGTGAAGGACCAACGGGTCAAGCCCGTCGCCTCCAGATTTGAGGCACCTCTCGTCGTAGCTGCAAAACGTGAAGGACCAATGGGTCAAGCCCGTGGCATCTAATTGCTGCTACCGCCCACCTGCTGGCAGCTTCTCGTTGATGAATCTCGTAAACAACGTGTACAGGTGACGTGTCGTTCCTGCACCTTCATAGATCCCATGCGACCGGTTCGGATAAGGCATCGTTGAGAACTGCTTGTTCGCCGCAACCAACGCGTCAATTAACGCTTCAGCTCCCTGATAGTGCACGTTGTCATCACCCGTGCCGTGAACGATCATCAGCTGACCCTTGAGTTGTGAAGCGAAGGTGATGGGAGAACTCTGCTTCCATTCCTCCGGATGATCCTGAGGCAGACCACCATAACGCTCTTGATAGATCGTGTCGTAGTAACGCAGGTTGGGGACCGGCGCTACCGATAGACCAACTTGGTAAAGATCGGGATAACGAAACAGCGCGTTGAGTGTCGATGAACCACCACCACTCCAGCCCCAAATTCCAACGCGCGAGGAATCGACATAAGGACGTTTGATGAATGCTGCAGTCGCTTTTGCCTGATCACCTGAATTCACGATTCCCATCTTGCGATAGATGATCTTTCGCCATGCACGACCGCGGGGAGCCGGGGTCCCGCGATTGTCGACGCTCACTACCAGGTATCCCTGCTGCGCCAGCATCGCGTGCCACATGCGATTAAATCCTCCCCACCTATCGACCACGGTTTGACCCCACGGCTCGCCGTAAACGTAGAAGACGACTGGGTAGCGTTTCTTCTCGTCAAAGTCGGGCGGTTTGATCATCCAACCATCAAGCTGCACGCCCTCGCCGATATCCACGCGGAAGAACTCAACCGGAGTTGGCTTGAGTCTGTCGATGCGAGTTTGGATTTCCGCATTATCAATCAAGATACGTACTGAGTTGTGCTGGGGCAGACCAACGATGTTGGTAACTGGCACTCTGCTGAAAGTCGAATAGAAGTGAATTGCTTTGCTGCCATCTGGTGACAGTTCGTATTCGTGAGTGCCCGCAGCACCTGAGGGAGTGAGTCGCTCCGGCGATCCTCCTTCCAGTTTCGCTCGATAGAGATAGCGTTGAGTTGGATTGTCGGGCGAAGCGAGGAAATAGATCCAACCGTTCTTCGCGTCAACTCGTTCCACGCTGATCACATCGAAGTTTCCCGGCGTGATCACTTTTACATCGCTACCGTCGCGTGAAATGGACCAGATATGACGCCATCCATCTCGTTCACTGGCCCAAAGAAAACGCTTCCCGTCATCAATCCATTCAACATCGCCCCGTGCTAAGCCCGTCTTGTCCCAATCAATGTCACCCCACGCGATGTCAACCCAGGTCTCATCCTTTTCAGTTAGTACCGGTCTTGTTTTCCCGGTCGCAATATCGCCGAGCATGACGATGTTGGTGTTCTGAAGGCGGTTTAGTTGCTGAATAATCACTTCGTTGGAAGTCGCTGCCCATTCCATTCGCGGTAGATAGTTGTTGCGTGGGTCACCAGGAATTTCGAACCAACGAGTTGGGCCACCAGTGGAGTCGATCACCCCGACGCGCGCAGCAGAATTAGTCTCCCCAGCTTTGGGATAAGGAAAGCTAGTGATCACCGGATAAAGAGCTGCAGTGTTATTGATGAGCTGCATCTCTTTAACGCCTTCAGAATTCAGTTGCCAATAAGCTATATGCTGGCCGTCAGGACTCCAGCGAAAGCCGTCGCGGCAAAACAGTTCCTCTTCGTAGACCCAGTCAAACGTCCCGTTGATGATGTAGCGCGAACCGTCTTTCGTTAGCTGGATGATTCCTGGCGCACGCGCCGATCCTGGAAGACTCTCTACGTAGATGTTGTTCTCGCGCACATAACCCACTCGAGTACCGTCAGGTGAAAACTTCGCGAACATCAAAGTGGATGGTCTTGCCTGTGGACCACCGAGTTTGTGCAGACTGCTGCTTTTTAGATCCAGGACCCAGTAATCGCCACGCGTATTGCTGCGCCACACACGTTCGGATTTAGTGAAGATGAGCAGTTTCTGT
Organism: Pyrinomonadaceae bacterium; assembly: GCA_036554845.1. Lineage (GTDB taxonomy): Bacteria > Acidobacteriota > Blastocatellia > Pyrinomonadales > Pyrinomonadaceae > PSRF01. Next base: position 2,577 of record DATBMP010000406.1, on the reverse strand, counting down.
TCGTCAACAGTGAGATTAAAGTCTTCAACCAGTAGTGGCGCAGTTGTGCCTGCGGGAGTCAGCTTATCGATCGAAACCACCACACTGCGATCCCCCGAAGCAGCGTCGTAACGCACTATCTCCACAAAATCTTTCTTTGTTGCTGATGGTTCAAGGGCCAGGTAACCGCTGCTGTCCTGTTGCCAACGCACGGGACCAAGCGACTTGGTCCGGAAGGTAAAGATGTTGTCTAAAGTCAGCAGCGAAGGATCGGCTGGCTGAGGTTGTTGCGCGACGGCAGAAGCAACCAACAGAAGAAAAAAGAGTGGGACAAGTTGAAGTTTAAGTTTCATGTTTATCTCATTTGGACTGCAGGGTAATTCTATCCAGTCAGCTTAATTTTCAAACCGTACGATTCGGCTTCGCCGCCGGATGTGAGGCGGAGGCTTTGCCCCGCCGTTGGATTTGCTGTCAGAATTGGGCTATGCCCGCGGTTCGGGGTTTGCCCTTCGGCCTGAGTACAGCACAGTTCGCACAACGTCGGGGCCCGAGCCTCGGTCTCACATTCGCCGGCGAAGCCGACCTCAGACTACTTCTAACAAAAGCCGTTCCCCCGGACTTAGATCAGATCGATCCCCGTACGACCAAAACGCTGTGCAGCCATCGCGGCGTATGAATCCGAATGATGATCCAAACACCATTGGGCGTGTCTGATCAAAAGTGCTAGTTCCATGGTCCTGCCAAGCGTCATCGCAAAGCGACGCGCACCTGATTCGAGAGCCATGCTGTCAGCCGTCGCCAACCATTCCGCGGCGTGGTCCAACGCCGCACGTGCGGTGAAAACAGCATCCGACAATCGCTGGACCTTTGCAGACTCAAGACAATTCAAGACCTCAGTTGTGAACACTTGAAACGCTCGACTCTCGGATGACGACGCGTTCAGCCCCAGGGCACGCAATGCATCGAGGGACAGCACGTTTGTCGTGCCCTCCCAAATCGGCAGCACCTGGGCATCGCGAAGGAGTAGTGGCAGACCGGTGTCTTCGACGTATCCAGCCCCGCCGAAACATTCAAGCACTTCACTCGCAACCATCACAGCCTGCTTTCCGGTAGTCAACTTCATTAGCGGAGTCACTAAACGCAGCAACAAATTCTCGTCATCCGTTATCTCTCCGGTCTCGCTTTTCCCGGTTAACTCAGCAACCAAAAATGCCAACTGAAACGCTGCCGCAAACTCGGCATGAAGTCCCTCCAGCGTATCAACGTGCAAAGGCTTTTCGCTCAGATTTGATCCGAAAGCGAAACGCTTGTTCGCGTAGTCCAAAGCGAGCGCCAAACCGCGACGCATCAGCGCAACTGAACTCACCCCGTTCCATAACCGCGTGATGTTGAGCAGTGGCGTGATATTTCGGACGCCGTCCGTTGGTCCCATGACCAGCGTTGCCGGTGTACCAGACAGTGTCAGCTCCGCCGTGGGGACTTTGCGCGTTCCGAGTTTATCTTTCAGCCGATTGATCTGAATGTTTCTCAGTCCGCCGTGTTCGTCACGCAACTCAAGATAGAAAACCGCGAGACCACGGCCGCCACCGGGATTGCCTTCGGGCCGGGCCAGAGTTAGCGCCATCTGAGAGTTGATCGCAGAGGTAAACCACTTGTCGCCATAAAGGCGCCAACCGTCACCCTCTTTACGAGCGATGGTTTGCGACGTACCAACATCCGAACCACCAGTGATTTCAGTCATCCACTGCCCGGAAGTCCAGAACTCCTCAAGTTTGCGCGAAGTAAGATGTGGAACTGCACGATCGATAAGTTCTCGATTACCGGAACTGATCAAAGTTCGCGCCGCGCCGTCGGTCATTGCAAGTGGGCAACTGTAAATGTCGGTTGATGGTGTGAAGAGATAGGCCAGCGCACACTGATGAACGCGCGAAAACTTGCCGTGCTTCTGTTCGTAAGCAGTTGCGACCACTCCATGTTCAGCTGCAACACGTTCTGCACGTTGCCAGAGGGACGTTACTTCAATCTTATCGATGCGATTCCCCCAGGCGTCCCATTGCGTTAGTGTCGGTTCGTTAAGACGATCTGCCAGTTGCAGTTGATAGAGCTCATCAGCCGCAAGTTCGCCCATCTCAAGAAGACTCTGCTCGATATTCGTTAACACTTCGACGGGCAGAACGCTCGCAAGATATGACTTGAGGACTCTGTCATCGGAATACTGATTGCCGAGAACTGGAGGATTCTGCATGGCTTTGCACAAAAAGTCTTTGCGGATGGTTCTGCCGCACCCTTGCGGTAAGCCTGCGGCTTACCGCCCCTTCATATATTTTGATCGAGGCTATGCCTCAAAGATGAAACAGTTTAGGCATGGCCTGATATTTAAGTTGGACTAACGGTAAGCCGCCGGCTTACGCAAGGGTGCGGCAGAGCCGTACGCAAAGACTACTTGTGCGCCTAATATATATCGGTGGGCGCTTGAACTGTTTGTCGATAGGTCTTACACAGCTTGCCCAGGGAGATCTTACTTGCTCCCAGTCAAGCGCATCAGTCCGGTCGCGTCACGAACCAGCAATTCAGTCTTGGTCAAAACCGGCATGGCCC
>DATBMP010000405.1:0-2921 GCA_036554845.1 Pyrinomonadaceae bacterium | reverse complement strand
CTCGTCGGTGCACTGCGCGGAAAGGATCGTTGCCACCAGTAGTTCAAAGGCATTCGAGTGGTTGAGCGAGCAGTGGGCATCCGGGTAGGCGCGTTTCAGTAGTTGAATAACCTTCTTCGTTCTCTGTTTCAGTTCCGGATTAGCCAAGGGCCTCTCCAAAGTTTTGCGATTAGCGACGGCCATTGGCAATCTTTACCGACTCAGGAAGTTGGCGCAGTCGCATCATCGCAACCACTCCCAGAAACGGACCAGGAGCTAACAAGACAAATGCATAACGCCACCCAAACATATTAACAAAGTGCGGGACCAGTTCGATTGAGATGGTTGTCAACAGGAAGCCTAGCGATGTTTGAATCGTAAGCGCCGTTCCGATGTACTGCGGATCGCCGAGCTCCGTGATGCAAGTTGAAAACTGCGCTGAGTCAGCCACAACACTTGCGCCCCAGATTGCGGCAATCAAGAGAAGGGCAATGGGCGGACCACCAAACATGAATCCGATCAGCAAGCAACAGGTGCCACTGATGATCATTGCCCAGGAAGTAACGATCGTTCTTCCAATACGATCGGCAAGCAGTCCTGCCGCAACACAACCGATCGCGCCACAACCGATCACCAGAAATGAAGCAGTTTCAGCAAACGATGCTGAACTTTCATGCTCGGCCAAACTGGCGCGGATCATTACCGGGATCCAGGTCCACATCGCATAGAGTTCCCACATGTGACCAAAGTATCCGAAACTCGCAAGTCGCACGCCCCGGTTGCCGAACACCTTAACCACCTGCGTCCAGTCGAAACGTGCGGCAGGTAACGCAAATGGACCATCCTCTACAAACAGCAACACTATCGCGCCACCCATCGCCGCGAGGAATGAAACGAACAACACGTTAGTGCGCCAGTTCGAACTGCCCAGACTGTTGACGAGATAAGGCGCAGCTTTCCCGAGCGTCAAAGCTCCCACCAAAACTCCGATAGCCATTCCACGAGATCGGCGAAACCACGTAGCCATGATCTTCATGCCAGGTGGATAAACGCCGGCCAGAAACATTCCGGTGAGAAACCTGAGAATGATTGCGGCGGTCGTGCCCGTCGCGAAATAACCGAACGCGGTATTCGCGATTGCTCCCGCCAGGGCCGAGAGAAAAAATAGATGCCGAACGTTGAGAATGTCAGGAAGGTTGAGAAAGGCGCTGAGCAGTGTGCCGACAACGAATCCGAGTTGCACAGCCACGGTGAGCCAACCTGCTGTGTAGTCAGACAGCTGCCATTCAACTTTCAAAGCTGGGACCACGGCAGAGCCGCTAAACCAAAGCGACATCCCCATCAGTTCGGCCGCGGAAAGCAACACCAGAATCCGCCAGCGTTTTGGCGGCGCCTCGACGGTTGTGGTCGCTGTGGCAATCATTCGATGTCGGGCAGCATACTACAAAAAGCGAAGCGGCCGGCTTTCTCAAACCGACCGCCTAAGTTTTCTTGCAATAGTGTGGGAGGCTCAAGCTACCGCTTCATCCGAATCAACTCGTACTGGATCATCCGGCTCAGGATTTTGTTTCTTTGTTCGCTTGTTCTCGTACATTCTGCGATCAGCCAAGGCGAGTAGATCCTCAAGGGTCTGGTTCTCTTCAACTTCCAAAACTGCTACTCCGATACTGATAGAGAGCTTATATGGCGCGGTCCGCAGCAGGTTGTAATCCTGAAACTTCCGATTCAGACGACGGATAAGTCCTTCGACACCACCGTCGGGGTCGACAGCTGCCAGCACTGTGAATTCGTCCCCGCCTAATCGACCGAGAACGTCAGATGAACGAAACGTCTCTTTAAATAGCTCCGCAGTCTTTATTAGTGCGCGGTCGCCTTCCTTGTGACCGTAAATGTCGTTCACCTGTTTAAAGTCATCGAGGTCCGCGTAAAGGATTACCAGACCCTTATCTGAACGCTGCACTGAGTTGAGATGTTGTCGGGCAAAAGTCATGAACCCGCGGCGGTTGTACAGTCCTGTCAGTTCATCAACGAGCGAAAGAGTTTGGATCGCGGCCTCGGCTCGCTTCCGCTCGGTGATATCAAGAATCTGACAGATGAAATGAAGCGGTTCGCCTTGCGCGTCGCGCACCAGTGAGGCGCTGACGTGGGTCCAAACTTCGTGGCCGAGTCGATGCAGGTACCGCTTGTCCAACTGAAAAGTGAGACTCTCGCCATTCAAGACACGATAGACCTCAGCGAGATCTCGACCGAGGTCCTCTCGGTGAGTCATCGTTTGGAAGTCAGTCGCGAGCAGTTCCCTTTCCGAGTAACCCAACAGGTCGCAAAGAGAAGTATTCACCTGCAACCAACGGCCTTCGGGAGAGACGAGCGCCATGCCAATTACAGCGTGATCAAAAGCAGTGCGGAAGTGTGCTTCGCTCTCTTCCAACGCCTTACTAATTCGTTCCTGCTCCGCAAGGTGAAGATTCAACTCTACCACGTGCAACCTTGCCTGTTCGGCTTGAGCAGCAGAGGCTTCGATGTTGCTGAGATACGTTCTGTAGGTGAAGTAGACGAGACCGATGATTGGGGTCGTGGCAAGGAATGCGAACGTCCCCAACTCACCTATCAAGCGCGCGACAATTCCAGCACCAAACGCGCCGGCTACATAAGTGATCGACACCCACAGAAAACTGTGCCAACTGCGCCAGAACCCTTCGCCAATCTTCAAGCCAACACTGACAGCAATCAAACTCGAGTTGACCGTATATTGAACCAGCGCCATCACGCAGAGCGCGACTATCAAGTCAACTGAAAAAGGAGCTCGCAGCACCGGAATGTCGCCAGCAAGTGCAGTCAAGACAGATGCGGTCGCAAAGGTTGAGACACACATCACGGCTGCATTAAAGATGCGGACAATCCATTTCTTGCTGAAACGCATTGAAGCGAAGCAAGCTTCAACC
>DATBMP010000370.1:0-4824 GCA_036554845.1 Pyrinomonadaceae bacterium | reverse complement strand
ATCGCTCTTGTGGGCCAAGCGAGTTGTTTCAGCGCGACCTTTTTCAGCAGTGAGCGAGCTGCTGAAACATTCAGAAGTCATCTGGTGGTCGCTGGAAAAGAATGAGTGGCTGGAAGCGTTTCTCAGTCATCCAAAAATAGGCGAACGGAAAGCTGCACAGCCAATCGGAGCTACTGCCCAAAAATGGTCTGAGCAAGAGCAAGCGACAGTTCAAGACGCGAGCGAGCACACCAAAGCGGAATTGGCGACTCTCAACCTTGCGTATGAAAAGAAGTTTGGCTTTATCTTCATCGTCTGTGCGACAGGAAAGGCTCCTGACGAGATGCTTTCGATTCTTAAAGAACGTCTGACGCATACTCGAGAAGAGGAGCTGCGAATTGCGGCCGAAGAGCAGGCGAAGATCACAGCGCTACGAATCAAAAAACTCCTGAACCTATGAGCACAATCTCAACGCACATCCTCGATACCGCCAATGGGACGCCCGCAAGCGGAGTTCATGTTGATCTACAGGTGCAGAACCCCGACGAGAGCTGGACACAACTAGCTGAAGCGTGGACGGATGAAGACGGACGTGTCAAACCATTCTTTTTAGTCAGCACAAACCTCGATGCCGGCGTCTATCGGCTTGTCTTTGATACAGAGGGTTATTTCTCGAGCATTGAGATTGAAGCGTTCTATCCGCAGATCAGTATCATCTTTAGAGTTGGCGACGAACCACAACACTATCACGTCCCATTACTGCTGAGTCGATATGGCTATTCAACATATCGCGGCAGTTAAATCAGAATTTCACCAACCCGCTTTACACACCAGTTCTCGGAACACAACAGTTTCGAGCAGTTTGAATCTCCGCTTATGCTGAATCTCGATCCGACAATTAGCGAGTGGTTGAATCTCGTCGTGCGATGGATCCATGTCTTTGCCGGCATCATGTGGGTGGGGACCACTTACTACTTCACCTGGCTCGACGCGCGCCTGACCGAAGAAGAGAAGGCAGTAGCGAACATTGGCAGCCCAGCTCAGATCTGGATGGTCCATAGTGGCGGCTTTTATGTGGTGGAAAAAAGAAAGGTGCCGGATCTCGCGTCACGAACGTTGCATTGGTTTCGGTGGGAAGCAGGAACCACTTGGTTGAGTGGCATGGCTCTCTTGGTCATTGTGTACTACCTGGGCGGGGGAGCGCTGGTGGATACGGATGTGCGTGACATCTCGGTACCGGTGGCTGTTGCGATTGGCCTGGGTGTGATACTCGCTGCGGGAATCATCTACGACGTGATGATGTTGTCGCCGCTCGGCAAGAACGAAAAGTTATTTGCGGTGATTGCATACATACTTATCGTTGCGATCGCGTATGGTCTAACTCACGTCTTTAGTGGCAGAGCGGCGTACATTCACGTCGGCGCAATCTTTGGAACGATCATGGCCGCAAACGTCTGGATGCATATTTTGCCGGCACAGAAGAAGATGATTGCAGCATTGAATTCAGGTCGAAAGCCAGACGACGCGCTCTCCGCTCAGGCGAAACTTCGATCAAAGCAGAATACTTTTATGGCTGTTCCCGTTGTTTTTCTAATGCTCAGTAGTCACTTTCCTTCGACTTACGGTGCGCGAAACAGTTGGCTTGTACTTGCAGTTTTAGTGCTGTTGGGATGGATAGCGGCGAAGTTCATTCGGCGTGCTTGATGTTCCATTGAGGATAAAGTAAGAAACAGTCGACCATGGGAGTAGCCAAGCTTACAGACCAAAACACGATCTGCCCCGAAAGCAAATATGCTTGCCTGGAGCGCGAACGCAAATACTTGTTACGTGACTTACCTGAGGGATTGAAGCGTACGGACCCGCATCTGCAGATTACCGATAACTACATCACCGGAACACGGCTACGCATTCGTAAGGTGCGCGATCCGCTTACTAACAAGTGGGTGGTGAAGTTCACGCAAAAGTCGCCAATCGATCCTGCTGATCTTTCTCGCACTCGAATCACCACCTTGTACCTGAATGCGCTGGAGGCCGAAACCTTGTCGACGTTCACCGCGAACGAGATACGGAAGAACCGCTACAAGTTTGAATTCGAGGGCCGCACTTTTTCGATAGACATGTTTCTCGGCTCGCTGTTCGGATTGGTACTGGCTGAAGTCAGTTTCGACAATGACGTCGAGATGGACCAGTTTACGCTGCCGGGTTTTGCTCTCCGGGATGTGACCAATGACCTGCTTTTCACCGGTGGCACGCTTTCTGAGATTACGTTTGAAGACTTACGAAGAGAATTGAATGACAGGGCGCACAAAAGCCACGTCTAGTTAGCAGTTAAAGCAATGCATTTTTTCAGAGCCATATCAGCGATATTACTCATTACAGGCGTCATCGGATTCGGGGCTGGCTGTAAAAAAACTGCTGCTCCACAAGGACAAGCATCCAGCGCCAGTCAGACTCCTCCGATCGAAGCGCCGGCGCATCATCCCGATGGTGGCGACGCTACCCCGGTCGCACAAATCAAATTCTTCAAAGGTTCGATCGGAAGTGCGTTGGGCTTACAAATGAAGTTAGTGAGACAAGGCGATTCTTTATCGGGAAACTACTTTTATCAAAAGGTCGGAACCAGGATCGATCTCAAAGGCACGGTCGATAAAGACGGAAACGTATTGCTCGAAGAGTTTGATCCCTCAGGCAAACAAACCGGCGTGTTCAAGGGTCTGTGGAAGACCGATTCAGAAAATCTCATCAACATCGTCGGCAACTGGTCCAAGCCAAATGATAGTAAGCAGACCGCCTTCTCAGTACATGAAGAGCCAATCACCTTTAGTGGCGCTACCGAAATTCACGCGAAAACAATCAAGGAGAATAACAAGAAACTGAAATATGAGATTGGCGCTGAGTATCCTGAGATTATCGGCGCGCTCGATACCCGTTTCGATCGGTTCAATCAGGAAGCACGAAACCTTGTCAATCGCAAAGTTGCTGAGTTTCGGAAAGACGTCGCTGAACGATCCGCTGATGAAACGATTGAATCCTCATCAACTGGCAGCGACTTTGGTGTGGGCTACACGGTTGGTTTTGCGAACGACGATTTGGTGAGCGTGGAGTTTGATATCGGCGGTTACTATGCAGGCGCTGCTCATCCAAACTCGTACACCGAAGTGATTAATTATGACGCAAAGAACGGAAAGATTCTGAGGTTGGGCGACATATTCAAACCTGGCGCGAAGTACCTCCAGGCAATGTCGGCATTTGCTATTAAGGATCTGAAGGCCCAGGGAAAGTCGAAAGGGGCTGATTCGATGTTGGACGACGAAATGATTCTGTCGGGGGCCGGGCCGGACGCGAAAAATTTCAAGAGTTGGACCATTACTAAAAAGGGTTTAGCGATAACCTTCGATTCCTACCAGGTTGCTCCTTATGCCGCGGGTCCTCAACGCGTGCTGATTCCGTATTCAGCGCTAAAAGACCTCATTAAACCAGATGGCCCTTTGGCGGGGTTTAAGAATTAGCCGCGATGAAAGGCTTTGCACAAAAAGTTCCGACGAGCAATTGAAGAATTAATCGTGCTTCCTCCTCTAATTCACACCGGGCTTCAGCCCCGTGACCATCGCAGTGGTGAACAGGAACCGTTTTAAACGGTTTTCCGAGGAATCCCCTGACACGTGCCAAATAAGAACAGTTGAAATGGTTTTCCTAAGCTCGAGAATAGACGCGAAAAACGCTGCAGCAATACCTTTGCTCTTATCCGCGTCATCCGCTTTCAACCGCGGCTTAGATCTTCAGGATGTGTTCGCGCGAAATAGATTGCTAAAAGAAACGCCACCGACATAATTGCCCCGCCGCTCCAGAAAGTAACCACCAGTGATTTGTCGCTCATGTGATGAAAGAGATTGTCTCGTCCGAGCTGGACCACAGAACTGTGGATCAGGACTGCGGCGATCGAAGGCCCAACGGCGCGTGCCAAACTGGCTACGGATTGAGTGACGCCTAAAACGGTTCCCTGATGTTCTGGTGGAGCGCTTTTCGAGGCCAGACTGTTCAACGCTGGTGTTGAAAGCGAGTTGCCGATAGAAAAGACGCCGCCTCCCAAAAGTAGAGCAAGCAGACCGCCTTGCTGTGGTCCTACAAAAGGCACCGCAAACAAACTCACCGCAAAAAGCAGTGCTCCAACAATCACAAGCGGAGGTTCACCAAAGCGTTTGACGAGCTTTCCGATCAGTCCTCCTTGAATAACGACCGCGATTAACCCAACGTATGCGAACAAGTATCCGTTGATCTGCGCGTCATACCCGAAGCGAAACATCGTGTAGAGCGAGAACGATGTCGTCATGATCGAGAATGCGACGATAAACAGAAAATAGATCGTTAAGATGAAACCGAGGCTCGGCTGTTTCAGAGCTCTCAAGAGTTGTGACAGTCCCCGACCGCCAGCAGCTGAAACACGTGCTGGATGATCTGGTGTAACGGTCTCGGGCAAGGTGAAGTAAAGAAGAATCGCGTTGGCGAATGACAGTGCCGCCGCAAAGAAGAATGGAACGTGAGGGCCCCAGCGACTAAGAATGCCGCCGATGGCTGGTCCAAAAATGAAGCCGAGCCCAAACGCTGCTCCAATCAGTCCCATGCCTTTCGCACGGTCTTCGTTTGTTGTGACGTCGGCGATGTAAGCCTGGGCCGTAGAGATATTGCCGCCGGTGATTCCATCCAGAATCCGTCCTGCAAAAAGCATCCACAACGTTGCAGCGAATCCAAGTATCAGGAATCCGATTCCTGTTCCGATGATTGAGAAGAGCAGCACAGGTCGGCGTCCATACTTATCTGACAAAGCGCCAAGGATTGGCGAGAAGA
>DATBMP010000349.1:0-7098 GCA_036554845.1 Pyrinomonadaceae bacterium | reverse complement strand
GAAGATAATCAACGACATCTTCATTCAGCACTCGGACGTTGCCAGTGGCGATTGCACCCATAGCTAGTTCCTCTTGTCCCGGAGTCCCCAGCTTACGAACCAGGAACACATCGAGCGGGGCATGCAGTACCTGGGCCACCTCATAAGCGACCGGCACACCGCCGCGCGGTAGACCGAGTACCACCACATTGGGATCGTTGACGTACGACTCGAGCTCATGCGCCAGCAAACGTCCGGCCTCAATTCTGTCTTTGAACTGCATTGTTGACCCTCCTATTGCAAAACGCGGCGCATCAAGCTTGCTCAATTTGCAAGTGCTCTTGAAACCACTTCGCGGCGAGCCTCGCTACCTCTTCCAACTTGCCTGGCTCCTCGAACAGGTGCGTCGCGCCTGGAATGATCTTTAACTCCTTCACGCATCGTAATTGTGCGTAAGCCTCCTGGTTCAACTTTATGACCGGTACATCAAATCCGCCGACCAACAACAGAGTCGGCGCCTTAACGTGCGGCAAAGCTTGACCGGCAAGATCAGGGCGACCACCACGAGAGACAACTGCACCGATCTTTTCTCCCAAGGTCGCTGCTGCCACCAACGCTGCGCCACCGCCGGTGCTCGCACCAAAGTAACCGGGTCGTAAATTGGAAGTTTGTTTCTCCGTCGCAATCCATTTGGTTGCCCCCACCAGTCGGCGAGCTAAGAGCTTAATATCGAAGCGGAGCTCGGCGGTAAAAATGTCTATCTCCTCTTCTTCGCGTGTGAGCAGATCGAAGAGCAGCGTCGCAGTACCGGCTTCGCGAATCACGCGTGCTACGTATTGATTCCGCGGGCTATGACGACCGCTACCGCTCCCATGCGCGAATAGGACTATGCCGGTGGCACCCTGTGGCACGGTCAGCTCGCCCTCGAGTTCAACGCGATCGATTGGAATGCGAATTTCGGACGTTTCGCCTGTCCTTGCTAAGCTTGTCTGAGTAGTCATGGCTCCTACCTCAATTGAAAACTCCTCAGACGCAGATTCTTTTTGCGCCTGAATGCAAATCTAAAAAAATCAATCTCGCTGCCAGTGCACGCGCGCAAGCTTGTTCTCATGAGAGAAGTCGTAACGAATTGCACCTCCAAACGCCTTTTCCAGGGCATGCCCCAGACGCTGGGCCAGATGTTCAGTCGTCGTGGTAACTACCAGTTTGTGACCTTCGCCGGATTTCGATTTGATGATGCGACCGAGCGGGTTGTCCTCCGCGGCTCTCGCAGCTTCATTGCGTATGAGTTGTTGTATCTCTTTCCGGTGAGCAGGGATAAAGTCGCCATCGAGAAAGACAAAGCCACGAGGCTCGCTCTGTCTACAAGCAGGACAGATTGTTACTTGAGCGGCTCGCCAATGTTGATGCTTTGTGTCACCCGATTCAGAGTCCTTTGCCGTCCAGCGCCTGTTTGCATAGACGGCGCCGCAGTCTTCACAGACGGACGGCTCGCTCATTGCCCGCGGAGGGCGATGGCGACCGGCGTCATAATCGACTCGTTTGGTGAAAGTTGAGTTTGTGTATGGTTTCTTGGACCGCATGGCTTTCATCTCAGTTCCACATCCCTTCTGGTCACGCAGCTCCGCCAGTAACAACGGGCTGGTGCTCGATCTTTTTCCACCCATTGCTCGCATGAAGCATGCCAACCGGTTTGCTGATTTTTTGCCGATTACTTGGAAGGTTCAGTTCAAAATATTGCGCAGTTTCTCGCAGTTGTGCGAGTTTTGATCGATCTCGTTCGCACTCGGCTTAAGCCCTGTTCCAGCATGAGACTTTCGGACCGGAACCGTCTTAACGGTTTGCCCTTGGTGAAGGCGTCGTGCAGCATCTAGTTCCATTCCGAGCTGAAAGGGAACCGTTACAACGGTACTGACATACTTGACTGGCTTTGCACAAGAAGTCTTTTTGGAGTTCCGGCTCGGCCGCACCCTTGCGGTAAGCCTACGGCTTACCGAACCTTCATATATTTTGATCGAGGCCATGCCTCAAAGATGAACAGTTTAGGCATAGCCTGATATTTAGGTTGGAATAACGGTAAGCCGCAGGCTTACCGCAAGGGTGCGGCAGAGCCGTACCCAAAAAGACTTTTGGGCAAAGCCAGTCAAGTATGTCATTACCGTGGAAACGGTTTCTTGATTCTTACCGTACTCTGTCGCACTTGTCCGAAGCCTGCTGTGAATGAGAGTGATAGAGTTGTTTCTCCTTTTCTAACTGAGCACCAATGAAAACCTGGATCTTGAAAACCCCTTCGCCCGTTGAACAGCATCCACTCGAGCGCAGTGAGATCGCTAATCCGGTCCCTGCCGACGATGAAGTGTTGGTACGAGTAGCTGCTTGCGGCATCTGCCGCACAGACCTGCATGTTGTCGAAGGCGAGTTGCCCGTTCGTCGTTCACCTCTAATTCCCGGTCATCAAATTGTGGGACGTGTTGCTGAAACAGGATCGCGCGTCGAAGGATATGCCCCAGGAGATCGGGTCGGCATTGCGTGGTTGAATAAAACGTGCGGGGTTTGTGTGTTCTGCTTAAAGGGCAATGAGAATCTATGCGAGCAGGCTCTGTTTACCGGGTGGACCACCGACGGCGGTTATGCAGAATACACAAAGGTGCCCGCCGCATTTGCCTATCACTTGCCTGACAGCTTCGATGACATTCAAGCCGCGCCGCTTCTTTGTGCCGGCATCATCGGTTATCGCTGTCTGCGAATGACTGGACTTTCCGAACATCAGTGGCAGGGAGCACGGCTTGGCATTTACGGCTTTGGGTCTGCGGGCCATGTTTGCATTCAACTTGCGCGTGCGCGCGGGGCTAAGGTCTACGTTCTCACTCGCGATCGCGAAAGACATCAAGCTCTGGCCCACGAACTCGGTGCAACGTGGGTTGGCGGAGCTACAGCCGAACCACCTGACTCACTCGATGCTTCAATCATCTTCGCTCCTTCAGGCGAACTCGTCCCGGTGGCACTCAAAGCAATTCGCAAGGGAGGAACGGTGGTTTTGGGTGGCATTCATATGAGCTCCATTCCTTCATTCGAATATTCGCTTATCTACGGTGAGCGTGGGATCCGAAGCGTCGCCAACAACACACGCGAAGATGGCCGCGAGTTCCTGTTGGAAGCTGCTCGAGTTCCCGTGCACACGTACACACAGACGTTCTCTTTCGACCAGGCAAACGAAGCCTTGATTGCGTTGAAGAATGATGCGATTCGTGGGGCGGGAGTCCTTTTGATAGATTAACGTGCACGGTCCTCGGAGACAGAAGCTCCATCGATTTTCCGAAGTTGCATAATGACCCTACAGGAGGCAACCGGTGTCAATCAGTGCTTTTCGCGACAAGGGGAGACAGCCAGAGGATACTGATTTAGCGCTGGTGTTGAAGCGTTCCTTTGGATCCTGGAATGAACTTAAAAAAGTGATCGCCTCGAAATTCACACCATTGTCAGCTGAGTGGGGGTTCACTAGTACGAGTGGCTGGTGGATGCGGCTCAAGCATAAGAAGCGAACTGTCCTCTACATGACACCATGCGAAGGTTACTTTCTCGCATCGTTTGCTTTAGGTGAGAAAGCTGTGAAGCTTGCGCACGAGAGCAACTTGCCGAGTTCCGTTCTCAAGGTTATCGACGGCGCGAAAAAATACGCTGAAGGTAGAGGGGTGCGCCTGGAAGTAAGAAACTCCAAGGACGTGCGTCATGTGGAAAAACTCGCGGTGATCAAAATGTCGACATGAATCCTGCGTGGCGACTGTTGATGAGGGCTGACAAAAAAATTGGTTTAAGCAAAACAACCTGACACAAACAACAGCCACACCAGTGAACGGCAACTTCGTAAAATTTTATTCTCAATCGTAACGCGCATCGCCTGAAGGCGATGTCGATCGACTCACGGATCTAGATCGGGCTGCCTTGCACAAGAAGTCCGGTTTCTTCCGTCGGCTTTACCGCAGCCCTCTCCGGTTGTCCGAGGCTATGCCTCCATTGTCCGGAAATGGCGCAGCCTTATAACTCAAGCAACATTCGGTAAGCCAGAGGCATACCGCAACGGATGCGGCAAAGCCGGAACCTCCCAACATGACTTTTTGTGCAAGCTAATTCGCCTTCGCTTCAGGTCACACACCACTCCTGACCTCGGATGCTTCAGAACCGCAAAGCTTGTTCCCGCCGATACCAATTGCAGGGCTTCAAATTTGAACATGAACAGTGAGATGAGTTTGTCGAGGTCGAGAGATACAGGGGATTTGGCTCATTTTGGTGGGGAAGTTCTCGCAGTTAGCAAGGCTCTTTTCCGCGATTGCTGGAAGACTTTCTCAAGAATCAAGACAGTTTCGGACGGCACAGTCGTTGCGGCGTATTTGGTTACTAATGTGGGCTTTAATGTTGGTTTGAAAACTTTTTCTGAGCTCGATAGAAAGATTTGGGATTCGGATATCCCACGCGAAGGAGTTTCATCATGATACAGCGGCCACATTCCGATCCAGGCTCACAGCCAACGCCTGGCCCGACGTCATTCCCCACAGAACAGAACACACATGAAGTCCGTTGCGGCATGTGCGCGAAAGCTGTCTACGTGGATGAGGAAACTTATCGTTTCGTGAACGAGGCCATCGAAGCTGGCTTGAACAGTCCCTTTCGGTGTGAAGTCTGCTCAGAAGAGTACGACGATCTCGCGTATGAAGGATAACTTCGCAGAAGCGAGACTGAAGGATTAAGTCTTGGCGAAAGCAGTTATCAATGGTCAGCATCACGAGTTTGCTGAGGGTTCCTCTATTCTTGAGGCAACGCGCGCGCTCGGTATCGACGTGCCGACACTCTGTCATGACCAGCGGCTAAGGCCGATTGGCAGTTGTCGCATGTGCCTGGTAGAAGTCGCTGGTACACCACATCCAGTTACCGCCTGCACCACACCGTTGGCCGACGGGATGGTTATCTCAACCCACTCCACCGCGCTCGAGAATGAGCGACGAATGCTTCTGCGAATGCTCGCTCAGGATCATCCCGGCGATGGGTTGAGAGAAACTACTGATAAGCCCTTCTACCGCAATTCCCTCCAGTATGGCCTGAACGAGAGTGACTTCAACGGAGCGCTCAGCTCGCCACTGCTCGACACATCGCATCCTTACATTCAGGTCGATATGTCGAAGTGCATACTCTGCTATCGATGCGTTCGCATCTGTGACGAAGTGCAGGGTCAATCCGTGTGGCAGGTTCTCAACAAAGGTCACGAAACGCGAATTGTGCCTGACTCAGGAACAACGCTGCGCGAGAGTTCGTGTGTAAGCTGTGGCGCTTGTGTCGACACCTGTCCAAGTGGTGCTTTGGAAGATAAATCACTTCTCGCTTACGCCGTTCCCACAAGTTGGACCAGAACTACCTGTCCCTATTGCGGCACAGGCTGCGAAATGAACGTGGGTACAAACCGGAACAAGATCGTTTCAATCAAACCGTTCCTTGACGCTCCGGTCAGCCGCGGGCATCTGTGTGTAAAAGGGCGTTACGCTTACGGGTTCATTTCCGCCCGCGATCGAATCACCAAACCAATGATTCGAAATGGCAGACAGTGGCAACCGGTGTCATGGGACGAGGCAATTTCGTTCACTGCTGAATCGCTGCAAAGCATCATCTCCCGCAACGGTCCTGGCAGCGTCGGAATGCTGGGCTCGGCTCGGGGGACGAACGAAGAGAACTATCTGGCCCAGAAGTTCGCGCGCGCAGTCATTGGCACGAACAACGTCGATTGTTGCGCCAGGGTTTGCCACACACCGACTGCGGCGGCGATGAAACTCATGCTGGGAATGGGCGCTGCCACTAACTCTTACAATGATATCGAGAGGGCAAAAACGATCCTGATCTGTGGAGCGAACCCAACTGAGAGCCATCCGATTATCGGCGCACGGTTCAAGCAAGCAGTCAAGAAAGGCGCGAATTTACTCGTCATTGATCCTCGGCGAATCGAGCTTTCACAGATCGCCAACATCCATATACGACCCCGGCCAGGCACAAATATTCCGCTCCTAAATGCAATGGCCCACACAATCGTGGAAGAGCGATTGTTTGACGGCGAATTTACTGGTAAGCGTGTGGCCGAGTGGAATGAGTTCTGTGAGTTCATCAAGCAATTCTCTCCGGAAAAGGTTGAAGAGATTTGCGGTGTCAAATCTGATCTGATCCGTGACGCGGCCCGACTCTATGCGAATGCGAAACCGTCGATCTGTTTTCACGGACTGGGTGTGACGGAACATACGCAGGGCACGGAAGGAGTGATGTGTTTGGTCAATCTCGCTTTGCTCACTGGCAACCTGGGCAAAGCTGGTTCCGGAATTAATCCACTTCGTGGCCAAAACAATGTTCAGGGGGCGGCTCATATGGGCTGCGATCCGGGCATTCTTACGGGCAGTGTTTCTCTAAAAGATGCGCGGCCATTGTTCGAAAACATTTGGCGCGCTCCCGTTCCGCAGGAGCGTGGTCTCAATCTACTCGAAATGATGGATGCGGCGGAGGCGGGCGAATTGAAAGCACTCTGGGCCATTGGTTACGACATTGCGCTGACGAATGCGAATGCAAAAGCAACCGAGCGAGCTTTGAGTTCTCTTGAGTTCCTGATCGTTCAGGATATGTTTCTCAATGAAACCGCCCGACAGTTTGGCACCGTCTTTTTGCCCGTCGCCTCGTCGTTTGAAAGGGACGGCACGTTCATGAATGCTGAACGTCGCATTCAGCGTATTCGCAAAGTGATCGAGCCCGTGGACCAGGCGCTGGCCGATTGGAAGATCATTTGCCAGGTTGCCAAAGCAATGGGAAAAGGCGAGTTCTTCGATTACCACTCAGCCGAAGAGATTTGGGATGAGATTCGTTCCCTCTGGCCCGATAGCAGCGGCATCACTTATCAACGTCTCGATGAGGGTGGCTTGCAGTGGCCCTGTCCCAATGAGGATCACGCGGGAACGGAGGTAATGCACCATGACAGTTTTCCCATTGGCGATCGAGCCGCGCTTCGACGGGTTCCTTATCACCCGACCCCTGAGGCCATCGACGAAGAGTTTCCTCTGTTGTTGATTACGGGAAGGACACTCTACCAATTCAACG
>DATBMP010000322.1:0-15913 GCA_036554845.1 Pyrinomonadaceae bacterium | reverse complement strand
GCTTTGTAAGTGCGGGATCTGTTCTGGTAGTACACGGTCACGTCATACAGAACATATTTCCCGATATCGTAATAGAGTGTTGGCTGATAGTGGAAAAGATCAGCGATTGTCCACTGGAGATCGTTGCCTGACACGTATTCGCTCGTAGTCCATTCAGCGCCGTATGCCAGAAATTCTTCTCCTCCGTTGTGCTGCATAACGCGTCGCCTGATGTTCAAAACTTCACCCGTCGTACCAGTGATTATCTCGCTGTGCCGGGCATTTAAGATCCCTTCAATGCCTCCAGTACGAAAGTTCTTTAGTTTGAATCGCAGAAATGAATCCTCGTCGGGAGGAGTCGGTACAGCTGGAAATTGATCCATCAAGAAAGCAGCCTTACTCAAAACCGTCAGTTTCTCGTAAGCTGCGAGGACAATCTTCTCTTCGGCACTCATCCTTCCAGCTTCAACTCTGGAAACAAGACTTTTCTCACCAACCTTCTGCCCGAGACAAGTCGACGCCGAATAGACGCAAATAATGAGGAGTACAGCGGTTTGATTGTTCTTCTTCATTTCATTCTCCTGTGCATGCTGAGGTTTGGGTTGCTTTGGCGGGGATAAGCAACAGATCTGATAGTCACGCTTTCCGTAGTCAGACTCTCGTGGGAACTCGCTGTTCGTTTAGGGTGGTCCAAATCGCGTAAACCGAAGTCAACGTGAGTGGCTGCGAGTTTGTCACCGACCCCTTTGCGCAGCAGGGTCGTTCACGCGAGACTGTGAACTGTTTGAGATAAGCTCCAGTTCATGGTCGATAATCTGCTTGAATGATTCAAAGCTGACTGCCCCGCGAACAATCCTTCCATTGATAATGAATGTTGGAGTGCTGTCGATTCCCAGCCGTTTGGCTTCCTGTAAATCCTTTAATACTGCAACCCGAGAACGGTCCGAAATCATGCAGACTTTGAACCTCTCCTGATTGACACCGACATTTGTGGCAATTTTGTTCAGTGAATCGGTTGAGAGTTCTTTTGCCATAAAGAGCGCATCGTGAAACTGCCAGAAACGATTCTCCTGACCACCACAGTACGCAGCGCGCGCCGCGGCAAACGCCTGAGTATGTATATCCAGTGGTAGGTGCTTAAAGACAATCCGAACCCTTTCGGGGTAGGCGGCCAGAACCTTTTTTATTGTTCCGCGAGCCTCGCGACAGTAGGGACATTCGAAATCTGAGAACTCAGTAATAGTGACAGCCGCATCTTTTGGACCAACAGAGGGCGAACTCGTGTCCCGGCTAAGATTCACCCGTGGTTCAACAAGCAGCACCCGGACCTTTGCCTCTTTCTTTAGGTTTGCCAACGCCGAGCGGTAGTTTTGCATGCGAGCCTGACTCTCCAGATCAAGCCGAATTCTCTCTTTCGCTTCATCCGGGCTCATCACGCCAAATGCACCCTCGTTCTCGCGATACACTTCCTCAACCTGGTTCGGCGAAACGCTTACGATTCCCGATGTCAGCTCCTTCTTCAACACTTCGACACTGATTCCGCGTCGCTTCGCTTCAGATTCAAGGAGTGAGCGCACAATCAGATTCTCAAGCGCACTTTTCCTCAACGAGTAGATCTGTTGTTTGAGCGGCAACATTTTCGCCATGACCGAAAGATCTACTTCTGCTTGCGTGATCTTTCGACCGTCGACAACAGCCAGCACCAAACCCTCGTCGCTTTGGGCTAAAATAGCTGAAGCAGATAGAAACAGAATGACGAGGACAGCGAATCTTGAGAATCTTTGCAAAGAAATCATAGTGGTGTTTAGGGTGAGATGACCTGAGGATTGCATTTCATACTCCCGGACTGGTGAGATCTAGTGGTTAACTCTTTGTGGCAATCGTGCGATACGGCTATTGCTCTCATCGATAAGTTTGTTTAGCCCGGCTTGAACGTTCTGCTTATCGATCTGTTGCAAAGCCATCAGCGCGTCCTGTTTCACATATCGCATTCCCGCCGCGACCCAAACTCCATCTTCAGAAGACTCAGGAAGCGCTTCAATACGCGATTTCAAGTCCTCTATGCCCGGGTTGGCTCTAGCGAGCTCAACGATTCGCCTCAATTGCTCGCGAATGCCAACCCGCCGCTCCTGTAACTCACGTGCGGCAACTGGATCGCCGTCAACCGAGTTGTCTTCAAACACCACATAGCGGATGACGATCTTGCTGGTTGGTGGTATCCCGCGGAGAGTGAGTTCTTCTCCAGAAGCGAGTCGCTGCTTTCGAGTTCCTGTTAGATCGCCGATCAGGTACTGGCCATCGTCGTAACCAAGCGAGTATCCGTCGATACTCTTTGCCGATACATTCTTGATTACTACCTGATAGCCGACGGTCTCAGCAGGTCGAACAGAAACAACTTCAACCGAAGATGTTGGGTTGCTGATTGTCGGATTTTGCGGACCAGCTTCGGTTGACGACGCATTATAGGCAATCAACACCGTGACAACCGAAGCAACCAGAATTGCAGCGAGCATAAGACTCGGCGCGTAACGTCTCTTCATCATAGAAAAACTCCTTTGCCAGGTTGAGGTTGCTTTGGGAGGGGCAGGGCAACAGATTCAAAAACGGTTTAGTGAGCCAGCCGTTTCTCGTTGAGAAATCTAACTCTTGTGCGTGTAAGTCGACGGCATGTTGAGGACTCCTGGTGTTTCGGTTACACGAACCACTAAACGTAACCGGTGAGAACGTGAGTTGGCCCAAGCCTAGTCCAATCGAAATCATAGTCAACTGAATAATCTTTGCTGAAACGGCTAAACATTGACTCTGGTGGCTAAGATTCCTGCAAAAACTATTTCCGATCCTTGAAAGCAGCACGATATTTCCCCGGAGCCAGGCCATGTGCCTTCTTAAACTCGCGTGAGAAGTAGCTTTCATTGGTGATGCCCACCCGGTTCATGATCTCTTTCACGCTCAAGAACGTTGTGCGAAGCAGATGCTCGGCTTGTTGCATTCTGATCAGCTTTACGTATTGCATTACCGTTAATCCGATCTCCAGCTTGAAGAGGTGTCGTAGGTGTGACACCGATAGGTTCGCTTGTCGCGCTAATCTTTCGATATCAAGCCGGCGCGAGGTCTCTCTTTGTATAGTTAGAACGATAGTTTCAATTCTTGGATCCAAGCAATACGCCTCCGGAACCAATTGATCCGATCAAACTGAGTTCCCGGATGGCGACAAAATGTCAGCCTCAGTCGTGACAGGGCCAAAATCAATTGCGCCAGCGCGCAGCAACGCATTCCTCCGACGACTCCAATCGATGCGTCGCCCACAGTCAGCCAATTGTTGTAGAGGATTCAGTGATAATGAGGACTGCATTAATTACTCCAAACTCGGTCCATTAAACCAATGCCCGAGTGGCCGGGTGAGTGTTGTGCCGAGTTGGCGGAGATTATTGAAATCTCCTGGTTGGGTCAACGAGATAATGTTTGCTGTATCGGCTAAATCTTGACCACGATTGCTAAAACCAGATCACTCTTGTTTGAGTCAACTGTCAGGTTCATGGATCAAGTTTCGTGAGGCGAGTCAGCAAGCACTCGAGATGCAAAGCCGCTTGTTCGTTTGTCTCGCTTATAAGTCTCCACCATTCGAACAGTCAAGCGTCTTCTTAGATCAGCGCTTACTCAAACGTTGCTTCAACTCAAGTAAAGAAAAAGGAGGCGCCGCGCACGCGCCCCCTGCTTTAGTGCCTTTACGAAAGGCCTCTCTATTTTCGCGCTTCAAAAACGCGATTGAATGGTGTCTCGCTGGCACGACGAAACTGCGTGAAGCCACCGCTTTTCACCGTTTCTCGAATCTCATCCTCAGACGCGACCGCTCCCAGTGCTGGTCCATCCAACGCGAGTGAGTTAGACGTGCAACAGAGCGTTGAGGCACCCGCGAACGTACGACCGATCGGGTTGAAGTTCTCTTCAATGTTGTTACCCGCCATCGGTTCAACGACCAGCGCGCTTCCATCATCGGCCAGGATTTCGAAAGCGCGTTTGCAAGCGCCAACCGGATCGCCCATGTCGTGTAAGCAATCGAAAAAGCACACGAGGTCGAATGCTTGGTTCGGTACGGATCGCGCGTCGGAGGTTGCGAAAGTAATGCGATCGGAAACGCCTGCTTCTTCAGCTGCTTTTCTCGCGTTGTTGATCGAGGCTTCGTGGTTATCGAATCCCCAAAAACGTGAATTGGGGAACGCCTTCGCCATGATGATCGTCGATGCGCCATGCCCGCAGCCAATGTCGGCCACTTTCGCTCCGGCGTTCAACTTTTCCTGCACACCGGTTAACGCGGGAATCCAAGTTGCCACCAGATGGGCCGTGTAGCCCGGCCGGAAAAAGCGTTCGGTTCCGACGAACAGATCGGGATGATGCTCACCCCAAAGCATTCCGCCACCGTTCTTAAAGTGGTCCTCGATACGTTCGAGCGCTTGATTCATCGCTTTCACTACGAAGAATCCACCGCCAACATAGAAAGGACTGGTCTCGTCAGTTAAGGCTACGGTTTGTTCTGGTGCGAGACTGTAACGACCGCTGGCGGCGTCATAATCGACGTAACCACCCGCAGCTTGATTGACGAGCCATTCACGCACGTATCGTTCTGTGGTTGAGGTACGTTCAGCGAGTTCGGCGGGTGTCAGGGGACCTGCTTCAGCCAATGCTTTATAGAGGCCGAGTTTTTGGCCGATATAGGCAAGCGAGGAACTGAGTGAGGCGCCAAAATCGCCAACAACTTTACCGAGAAACTCATGCATTTTGTCTTCATTAATGGGGCGTGTAGGACTGGGTGTTGCCATGTATCTCCTCCAGGTAAACATTAATAAGGGTGAGGTGTCGAAAAAACGAGCGCACTCTTATTCCAGGCGTGGGGCACAAGTCAAGGCTGCATGGGCCTTCAGCCACGCTTATCTTCGAAATGTAATGAAATGCTTTGGATAGTCGAGGCGCTGGCTCAGGTAGGGTCATCCATTGAGTGATCTATTAATTAAGAACAAGTCCAGAAGAGGGCAACTCCATAGATACTTTCAAATTGAGAGGTGCCTGATGCTTGCAGCCGCGTTAACACGCGACTATTCAGCAGGCGGCTCGGAGACGCTGGTTTGAAGCAATTCCTGACGATGAATAAGAGCGCGGTTTAGTGCATCTTCCACAAGCTCGAGTCGAAAGGGTTTGTCGAGAAAGGCAAAGGCGCCAAGGGACATGAGTTCATTCGCAGAACCGCCGCTGGTGGCTCCAGAGATCACGATGACTGGTGTGGCGGGGTGTTTCGCCTGGACGTATTTGAGGATTTCGCGACCACTCAATTGCGGCATCGCGATGTCGGTGAGAATTACATCGTAGTGTTCAATGTCGAGATAGGCGAGCGCCTGTTCAGCCCGGTCTGCTGTGTGACACTCATGCGTTTCGGAAAGGAACTCGTGCAGTGTGTCACGAACATCAGTGTCGTCATCAACGATCAAGAGCGTGGCCATCGGTTGTTCTCCAGTGTACGCAAACTATCGACCAGCTGATCGTAATGTTGCTCTCAATTCTATCGAGATGCAAGACGTTGCATTCTTGGGCACTGCCACAGTGTGAATGAAAGGTGAGCACAGTCTTTCCGAACTATGAGTGAGATGCTTTCAGACTACTCGGTGAGGTCGTTGAGAGGAACAACGCCGCCTGGTCTGGCTACGGCTGAAGACACAGATGGACTGATCCCGATCGCCGCAGCTTCATCAGTCAGAGTTGAGATAACTTCGATTGCAGCGAGTTCAGCCTCAGCTTCCAGGATGATATGAGTCGTTTGCAAGACCGTATCAGGATTGAGCGAAATCGACGAGATGCCCCTCTCGACGAGGAACCTTGCGAACTCGGGATAGTCTGATGGCGCCTGACCACAAATCCCGATCTTCTTTCCAGCACGTTGCGCCGCGCCAATGGCTATCATGACCATTCGTTCAACTGCGCCGTCACGTT
This sequence comes from Pyrinomonadaceae bacterium, assembly GCA_036554845.1. Lineage (GTDB taxonomy): Bacteria > Acidobacteriota > Blastocatellia > Pyrinomonadales > Pyrinomonadaceae > PSRF01. Next base: position 9,955 of record DATBMP010000322.1, on the reverse strand, counting down.
CATCAAACAGATGGGCCACCATCTCAGAATCGCGATCCAGACCAAGGGTGAGCTGGGTCAAATCATTTGATCCGATCGAATAACCATCAAAGACACGCAGGAATTCGTCGGCATAGATCACGTTTGCCGGTAGTTCACACATCGCGTAGATCTCGAGCTCGTTTTGGCCCTGCTTGAGACCGAATTCAGCCATTAAGGAAACTACGCGTTCGGCTTCAGCGACTGTGCGACAGAACGGAATCATCGCCTTAACATTCACCAGGCCCATATCTTCTCTAACTCGTCTTAGCGCCAGGCATTCCAACTCAAAGCCCTCGCGATAACGTTCGTCGTAATAACGAGAAGCTCCGCGGAAACCGAGCATCGGATTCTCTTCAATTGGCTCAAACTCGCTGCCACCAATCAACATCGCGTATTCGTTGGACTTGAAGTCCGACATCCTGACGATCACAGGTTTAGGAAAGAAGGCGGCGGCAATTCTTCCGATGCCTTCTGATAACCGGCGCACAAAGAAATCTCTCGGGTCTTCCTCGCCGAGTCGCTTTTCAATCTCTTTAACAGTCTCTGGCTTTTCGAGATGTGGATAACGCACCAGGGCCATCGGATGGATACCGATGTGATTGTTGATAATGAACTCGAGACGCGCGAGGCCGACACCGTCGTTGGGAAGGGAAGCGACGGCAAACGCGTGATCCGGATCACCAACGTTCATCATCACTTGAGTACGAGGACGTTGTTCGTCGCCAACTTCACGACGGTCGACTACGAAATCTACTGCTCCTTCATAAATGTTTCCGTGTGCTCCTTCGGCGCATGAGATTGTGACGTCGACGCCGGTTTTGAGCAGGTGAGTGGCGTTGCCGGTGCCGACAATGCAAGGCAGGCCGAGTTCGCGGCTGATGATCGCGCTGTGACAAGTTCTGCCGCCGCGATCGGTCACGATGGCTGCTGCTTTCTTCATGATCGGCTCCCAGGCGGGGTCCGTCATCGACGTCACCAGTACATCGCCGGCATTGAACTCAGCCAGGCGATCAGGGTCGGAAAGAACATGTACTCGACCCTGACTGATCTTCTCGCCAACAGCGATTCCTGAAACCAACGGTGCACCGTGTTCACCAGTCAACCTGTAAGTTTCGATGTAGTTGTGATGGTTGCTGGCGTGAACTGTTTCGGGTCGGGCCTGAAGAATGAAGAGTTCGCCAGTGTAGCCGTCCTTGGCCCATTCGATGTCCATCGGCGTTGGCTTGCCGGCGAGGCTTGAATAGTGTTCCTCTATCAAAGTGGCCCATCGGGCGAGTTCTAACACTTCGTAGTCGCCTAAACAGAAACGCGCGCGTTGTGCTTCGACGACCTCGCGAGTGCGTGTCCCGCGTCCATCCAATCCATAGACCATCTTCACTTCTTTGGTTCCCAGTCGACGGCTGACGATTGGTCGCGCACCGGTTTTGAGTGTTGGTTTGAAGACGACCCATTCATCGGGTGTTGCCATTCCCTGCACGATCGCTTCGCCGAGACCCCACGCGCCGTTGATCACGACAACGTCGCGAAATCCGGATTCAGTGTCGAGTGTGAACATCACTCCTGAGCAAGCCTGGTCCGAACGGACCATGGGTTGTATTCCGATCGATAGCGCTACATCGAAGTGATCAAAACCGCGTGCTGCTCGATACGAGATCGCGCGGTCGGTCCACAGCGAAGCAAAGCAACGGTGGCAGGCTTCGATCAAACGGTCTTCGCCACGCACATTTAGGATGGTGTCCTGTTGTCCGGCAAAGGAAGCTTCGGGAAGATCTTCAGCGGTAGCCGAAGAACGTACGGCGACTTCGGGAGTAGCTTTCAGCCGCTCGCACAAGCGACGGTATGCATCGATGATTGCTTCATGTACTTCCTCGGGAAGTGGTGTGTCGAGCATTAGTGCGCGCGCTTGTCGTCCGGCGTCGTTAAGTGCGCGTATGTCGTTGTGGTCCAAGCCGTCCATCAATGCTCTTAAGCGTTCACCCAACCCCTCAGTCTCAAGCAGCAGACGATAGGCTTCGCTGGTGGTTGCAAACCCATCGACGGCTCGCACGCCGCGTGGGGCCAGCGATTGATAGAGTTCACCGAGGCTGGCGCATTTTCCTCCAACCAGATGAACGTCGCCGGCGCCGACCTGACTAAAGTCGAGCACGAGTGGTTTAGGTGAGTTGTTCATGACGTTTTTGTCTCCAATCGCCGGGTTGCGCAGAAACCTCGCCCCGGGGAACACATTGGGTGGTTTCGTTGCCAGATGGAATCGGTGCGTGTCTAATTTTAGGCTCGCCGATGATAACAGAGAAGATATGGCGATTTATTGGTAAATAGTGCGAATCGAGGCAAGATTTCAGCGAGTTGCCCACCGATTGTAGCGGCCGCGATTGAATGTTCGACGGGCAAACAAAGGTTCATAGTGACTCAACCATGACAATGGGTTTGCACATAAGACTTGCTTGGTGCCAACTCATACTGCGAGTGGTCCATCGACTCGTCATTTACACCGGGCTTCGGCCCGGTGCTCGCGATGACACTGCTAAAAACCGTTTCAACGGTTTCAGAGTACTTCCATAATTGCTCGGAAAACCGTTAAAACTGTTACCCACATTCAGGTGTGCTCATTATCGTGCTGAAGCCCGCTGCGAATGAGATGAGGCTACGCTAATTCACAATCTCAATATCACTTGAAATGCCAATTATTAGTCATTCTTCTGGATCAGGGCCGCTACAATTTCAAGCCTTGCTCTGCTAGTATGAACGTGCACTTCTTCATCTGCGACTTCAGCCTGCGTTCGACTGTTCGCAGCAAAATTTCCGAAATCAGGAGAGATAAAGATGGATTCCGAGTTGAATACTGAGCGCGATTTGTCTCTGGACTTCTTACGCGTGTGCGAAGCCGCAGCAATCGCCGCGGCCCGAACCATGGGCCAGGGTGATCGCAAGTATTCCGATCATGTTGCCGTCGAAGCGATGCGCGAAGTGATGGACACCGTACCGATGCGCGGGCGGATTGTTATCGGCGAAGGCGAGCGTGACGAAGCGCCAATGCTGTACATCGGGGAAGACGTCGGCGGCGGGTTTAAGGCTGTGGAAGAGATCGCTGAGTCGTGTCCTGAAGTAGACATTGCGGTTGATCCTCTTGAAGGAACAAATCTTTGCGCGCTTGGAGCTAACAATGCAATCGCGGTTTTGGCTGCTGCCGAGCGAGGTGGATTGTTGAATGCGCCGGACATCTACATGGACAAGATAGTTGTTGGTCCATCGTCGCGTGGAGTTGTCGATCTGGACGCGCCGGTGAAAGAGAACCTCAAAAATATCGCGCGACGTCTCGGGAGGGACATTGAAGATCTGACGGTGATTGTTCTGGATCGTTCAAGGCACAAGAAGTTGATTGCAGATGTGCGCGAAGCCGGGGCCCGAATTCGTTTGATTGGAGACGGCGACCTTTCGGCAGGTATTTCAGCAGCAGTTGCGGGAACAAACATTCATGCCTTGATGGGTATCGGCGGTGCGCCGGAGGGTGTGATCACGGCAGCGGCGATGAAGTGTCTAAACGGTGAGATCCAGGCGCGACTGGTTTTTGACCCGGAGAAACTTGGGGTAGACAAAGACAAGGTGCCGGCGAAGGAAGAAGTTTTAGAACGCCTACAGAGTATGGGTATCAGGGACGCAAACAAGATCTACGACACCAACGATCTCGCGCCCGGTCGAAAGATCATCTTTGCGGCAACTGGCGTGACTGACGGCGCATTATTAAAAGGAGTGAGGTTCTTCGGAGCGGGTAAACGAACGCACTCAATGGTGATGACTACTGAATCACGTCACATCCGTTTTGTTGACACGCTGCATATCGAGGGTGGCCCGGATACGGTGATTAGATTTTAGAAATTAGAAAATGGAAATTGGAATTTGGGATTTGGAATAATTTGGAATTTGGGATTTGGAATATTTGGAATTTGGAATTTGCCAAAGATATCAGGTTGGGAAGGGTGGTTTACCCCCGCTGGTTCGGTGGCATGATCTCAATCCTTCAGGTGCGCTGCCGACCATTCGCGGCTTGATGCACCGAACCAGCGGGGGTAACCACCCTTCCCAACCTGATATCTTTGGCAACTACCACTGACCACTGACAAACCAAATCCCAATTTCCAAATTCCAAATCCCCAAAGATGTACGCTTCACCAGATCAATACGTCCCGCAAGTCACGAACAATCGCCGGCCGTTAATCACTTGGTTTGTGGTCGCGCTGGCTTCGATTCTCTTTGCTCTTGCAATCGTTATAGCCCCTCTGGCCATCACTCGCGGTAGTTCCTCAGTCGCACTTACGATCTATCAAGCGTTCAGTCATCTCTGCCACCAACTCCCGGAACGCTCCTTTTTTATCGGCGGTCAAAAGTTTGCGGTCTGTACTCGCTGCACCGGCATCTATTTTGGATTTGCCGCAGCAGCGCTTTCCTATCCACTCTTGAGATCACTCAGACGTACTGATACACCAGCGCGAAAATGGTTGTTCGTTGCGGCTGCTCCTCTCGGCGTCGATTTCTTTCTTGGCTTCTTTGGTCTCGTAGAGAACACACACTGGTCGCGATTTGTAACCGGCGCAATCCTCGGCGCTGCGGTGGTGTTCTATGTGTTGCCAGGGTTGGTTGAAGTGGCTGTGAGGGGATTTAAGTCTTTCCTCGGTCCTCCAGAAAAAGTCCCCATACGAGCCGTGAACATCGTGACTGAAGAAAAGTTGCGAACTGCGCCGAGTGATTACAGCGCGCCGGAACGAAGGATTTGAGCCGACCAGTGACGACTGACCACAATCCCAATCTCCCGGCTTTCAATTAGACAGGGGTTTCGCTACAATCCATCGCCAACAAGGGGTAAAGGTGGTTAACAATCAAAGACCACAAACGACGCGTCGTCCGGGCAGCTCCCGAACGGCGCTTTAAGATGTAAGGGATTTGAATCCCGTCAACGAGAGTTTAGTTCTTGGCACTATGATGATTTTTCAGGAAGCCCTGCCGACACCCTCTGGTCCGTCTCCAGACGCCCTTTTTGAACGATATTTTAGCGAGTCGGTTTATAAGACCTGGGGCAACATCAGTCCTCTTTATCATCTCGACGCTTTCGATTGGACCATTCTCATTGTCTACTTCACCATCCTCGGTGTCTTGGCGGTTTACGGTGGCTATCGAGTCAAACAAGTAATTGACTTCTGGCGTTACCGACATTTCATTCCTCGTCCCAAAGCGCATTATAGGGAGGCCGAACTTCCCCACATCACGGTCCAACTTCCACTCTTCAACGAGATGTATGTGGTCGAGCGTCTGGTGAAGGCGGTTACCGAGATCGACTATCCGCGTGAGAAGTTTGAGATTCAGGTACTGGATGATTCAACGGACGAGACGGTAAAGATTGCGGAAGCAACGGTTGCTGCTTACAAGCGTCAGGGATTTGATATCTCATACATTCACCGCACTGATCGCACGGGGTTCAAAGCAGGAGCTCTTGAACAAGGAACAAGAGTGGCTAAGGGTGATCTGTTGGCAATCTTTGACGCCGACTTTGTGCCGAAACCTGATTGCCTGCGAAAGCTCGTTGATTACTTTACCGATCCGGCTGTCGGTTGCGCACAGATGCGTTGGTCGCACATCAACGGCAGCTACAACCTGTTGACCCGGCTGCAGACGATCATGTTGGACGGTCACTTCGTGGTGGAACAGACCACGCGAAATCGTACCGGGGGTTTCTTCAACTTCAATGGTACGGCTGGGATTTGGCGACGCAGCGCGATCGAATTGAGTGGTGGATGGCAACACGACACCCTCACGGAAGACACCGATCTCAGTTTCCGAGCGCAGTTGATGGGTTGGAAGTTTGTCTATCTGCTTGACGAAGAGGCGCCCGCGGAGATTCCTGTTGAGATTAATGCATTCAAGGCGCAGCAGCGACGTTGGGCCAAGGGCGTGATGCAGGTTGGGTTGAAACTTTATCCACGCATCTGGCGCGCAAATCTACCAATGCGGGTGAAGTTGGAGATGTTCTTTCGCCTTACGGGCAACATCAGTTATCCGCTAATGATCGTCGCCAGTTTCCTTCAGTTTCCCCTGCTGCTGGTTCGTTACAATCAACCGCTCTATCACCTGATGGTAGTTGACCTGCCGTTACTTTTCTTCTCTTCAATCTCAGTCTTTCTGTTTTACGGAACAGCGGTGTGGTATCTCGACGCTAAGCGCGCACCTCGACTGTTACATCTGCCATTGGTGATGGCCCTGGGAATCGGTTTGGCTTTTTCGAACGCGCGGGCGGTGCTCGAGGCGCTCTTTGGCGTGAAGAGCGAGTTTGTGCGCACGCCGAAATACCGGGTTGAGAACACTGACGACGAAACGTGGAAAAGGAAGAAGTACAAACGCAAACGCGGTCTTTTGCCACTACTTGAACTTGGGTTCTCGCTCTATTTTCTGCTGGCCATTATCTATGCGATGCGCTTGCACATGTGGGGAACGGTGCCGTTTCTGATTCTGTTCTTCTTTGGGTTTGGATATATGGGTTTGATGAGTGTGTTGCAGACATCTAGCGGGAAACGGTTGTTGTCGTGGTGGCGAGCCGAGCCAGCGTAGTTAGATCAACATTTTAAGCAGGAGGACACCACCGACTGTCAGTCGAGTGGTGTTTTCCATTTCGGCTCTGTTCCGTGGGTTGAAGATGAAGGATGACGCGGCTGAAGCCGGTGCTGTCTCAGGATTCCGCTAAGTTATGTTGTTAGGTCGAAATTGAGGGACCACGCGGACGTCAAAATCGTCAATCGTAAATCGTCAATCGACAATATCTATTCCGGTCTGAATCTCTCCATCACCTTGGCAATCAAAGGCACCTCACAGATCCCTTTTCCCTTCTTGATCTCCAACTGTTTTGGCAGAGTCTCGGGTGGCTCTTCGAAATAAGCGATCAGCGCGAACGATTTTTCACCTTTTCTCTTTATCTCGTCCACAGTTAGACCGTGCGCACCAAGGTCGCGCAGATAATCCGAGAACTGTTCTCGCGCTAGGTTTGCCTCTTTCTCGTTCGCCATTCCTTGTCGACTACCTCTTCTTGCTTTTCGCCTTCATTGTCCTCTTTTTCCCGGATTTGGTCTTGTTGGAAGCGAGGGGTTTGGTGACTAGCTTTACGCCCAGAGCTTTCAACACTTCATCGATTGGACAAAACACGCTTCCTCCACTCGCGCCTGCAAAGTGAAGTCCGACTGCTTTACCTGTTTTGGTATCGAGCACGAGAGCACCTGAGTCACCCGGTTTTGTGTAGCGTGTGCAAAGAACCTGATCGATGAAACCAACTTCGCCCACCTCGTCATACGTCAGGACAAAGCGAAAGTTGACATCACGAATCTCGCCCTTTGTCTTTCCCGTCGTTCGGCCAACTTTGATGACTTTCATTCCTCGTTTCGCTTTGATAGTTCCTTTTGGCAGTCCGACACCTTTTATTTCGGCAAGGAGATCTTTCAGACGCTCGGGTTTGGGAAGGGCGATGGCGCAATCGACTCGGTTAACAAAGTCGGTTCCTAACTCGAACTCCTTGAACCCTGAAAGTGTAGCGACCACATCATCGGGAACGGCGCCGCCATCCAAGTCGCCCGGGTAGATTATCGAATCGCCTTTCTTCGCCGTGCCCGAGAGTGCCAACACGTGGCTGTTACTCAACAAGTGTAACTGTTTACCTTTCTTTACCACCGCGCCTATCGTTCCAGCCGACGTATCAACATGTCCGATACTGAAGCCTGGCTGAACAGGATTCCACGTTGCTCGTATTTCAGGCCGCATCTTTCCCAAGACGACAACGTCAGTCGGTACCGATGGTTCTCCAGCAGGTGTTGCCGCGACGGAGGGAGGGACGACCATTTCTGGTGCGAGTTTTTTGAGCGGAACTTTCTTCGCTACATAGAAGATCAGCGCGAGTGTTCCCGTTGGTTTGCGTTTGGAGATCTTCTCTCCGATTCCAAGTGCGACAACGTTCTCTGATTTGATAATTCTCCTGACTCGATCGACTTTCCTCTTCGCCGGTACACGTAGGGCCTTGGCATCGCTCACAATCGGTCTAGTAAAGCGATCCAACGCACGTTTGATCATCTCCTCGGAAGCCATCCAGGTTGCTCCTGCTGCTTGATTTTCTTTGGGAGGTTGAAAGTCGAATTGTTTATCGATCGGGTTTTAATTCGATGTCGAGCTCAACACGCTTCTGCCGATCAATATCCACCGAAACTGTTTTTTCTGCGAAGCCATCGGCCGAGACCCGGATCTTGTAGTTACCAGCATCGGGCACGGTCAGTAGAAAGAATCCGTCGCTGTCAGTCAAGGCGGCAATATCAGGAAGTGGGCCAGGACTTGCGACGAAATAGACTCGCGCATCGGCAATGGCACCTTTTGGTCCATGCACGCTTCCTGAAATGATGGTTGAGCTCGACATGATTTATTTCGACAGGCAAGTGGGTCTTAAGCTCGCCAGGCAACCAGATTATCGTAGACGGGTCTATTGATCCGTGTCCCGGAGTTTGTGGTAGCACCGCCGTAGGCGTGAATCGCGATTGCGTATCGCGCTCCATTAATAATGCGATAGACGGCGCTGCCACTTTGGCCTCCCATGGTATCGATGTCGTAGTAAACCTTACGCGTATTCACCGAATCGATTCGGCGCGCATCGTACCACTGGGTTCCGGAGGGTTTGTCGCCGGGATATCCTGAAATGTTCCCTACCGAAGCCACGAGATCTGAATCGGAATAAACTCCAAAACCGATCCAACCGGTTCTGTTACCCAAATCGTTTGGCAGAATAATCGCGCCGTAATCGAAGTTCTCATCTCCGCTGTTGGTCCAACCGGTTACTGCGCGGAGGTTTGAGCTTCGTGCGGTTCCATAGGGCAATGAACTTCCATTACGACCAGGCATCACGTCAATACTTCTGACCCAACCGTCTCGGCCTGGCACGCCGCTGTTCTTGATGTAGACGCAATGGCCCGCTGTTATCAGCGTGCGCTGACTGATGAACCATGCTGTCCCAATCCATCTCGAGCCGTCTGCGGCAGTGATCAATAGGGAAGCGTGCACCCGCCACGGATAGGAACTCGTCGTAGTGATCCTTACGCGGTCGTCTGGTCCATGGACCGTCTCAGCGAGGGGAGGAGGTGGTCCAAACGAAGCTTCGCCAATGTCTTTCAACTTGCTTGTGTCTGGAGCGGCAATCTCGGCTACGGCTGCTTCAGGAGCGAGTTTGGTTTTGAACCCTTTTACCGCTTCAGCACCATCCGCGCGTGGCTTAGTGGTTTTTGGATTTACTCCTTCAGAAGGCTGCTTTGAGACGCTGCTCGTAACTTCGGGAAATTCGGACGCTGCCTGTGAGATATTGGAAACGGAGGTGTGTCCACCGGCGGGTTTTGACTTCTTATTTTTCGAGGCCATTGAGGTTCTCCTTTTAGGTGAGTTAATCGAGGGGATTAGGAATCGTTCATAGCGCGCCGAAGTCTGTGGAGTTTGAGAGTTGAAGCTTTAACTCGACGGCGTCGCCACAACCTTACGGTTGAACTCTGAATACGCTGAGGAAGAACTGAACGACTGATTCAAGGCACGGGGACATTATTCCTCTTGATTTGAAAAAGCAACAAAATGCTTCACGGGATTTGTTGGGCCGGCATGGGTACCAGTGCGCTTTGAACAAGTCATTTTTGGAGTTCCGGCTCGGCCGCACCCTTGCGGTAAGCCTGCGGCTTACCGAACCTTTATATATTTTGATCCAGGCTAGGCCTCACAAGATGGAACAGTTTAGGCATAGCCTGATATTTAGGTTGGAATAACGGTAAGCCGCAGGCTTACCGCAAGGGTGCGGCAGGCCGTACCCAAAAGACTTTTTGTGCAAAGCCTGTTCGAACCAACTAGTTGCTCCGGCAGGGCAAAGCCGCGCCTCACCTCC
>DATBMP010000027.1:0-16319 GCA_036554845.1 Pyrinomonadaceae bacterium | reverse complement strand
AGATCAACCAGCGCGTGAGGAACGTAGTGCACGGCATCAACAAAAGCGAGTGCACCCACCGACTTTGCGAGATTGATCGCGCGCGGCAGATCATTAATCGTGCCGAGTGCGTTGGAAGCTGCGCCGACAGCGACCAACCTGGTCCTTCGATTGACCGCGTTTTCGAAATGATCCCAATCCAGCTGCCCCGTCTCAGGGACCATTCTGATCGTGCGAACAACGATGCCGCATTCCTTAGAGAGTCTTCGCCACGGATCAACGTTGGCGTGGTGATCTAATTCCGTTACTACGATCTCATCTCCGGGGGCAAATTGTTGGCCGAGCGCACGCGACAAATGAAAAGTGAGCGTTGTCATGTTGGCGCCGAAAGCAATCTCACTGGTTGAGGCATTCAAAAACTCAGCGCAAGCGATACGTGCGTTCTCGATAGCTTCATCAGTCTCCGCGCTAGTGGGATATGCCCAATGAGTATTGGCATTGTGATGAAAGAGATAGTCGGCCATCGCATTCACAACTTGGCGTGGGACCTGAGTGCCGCCGGGCCCGTCGAAGTATGCGACCGCGTAGCGGTTATGAATGCGTTCCAGAGCAGGGAAGTGGGCGCGGATCTCGTCAACAGACAAGACCGACGGTTCGCGAGCGGTGGTTGACATATGGGATTGACGATTGTCGATTGACGAATGTTTGTTAGTAAAGGCGCCAGTATGTTCGTCGAATGCAGCCCAATGGTCAAATTGGGAATTGGAATTTGGGAATTGGGATTTGGGAATTGGGAATTGGAATTTGGAAATTGTCCTGACCTGAAATCTTTGGCAACTGACCACTTACAACTGAACTAACGACTGAACAATCCCAAATCCCAAATCCCAAATTCCAAATTCCAAATCCACAATCCGCAATCCGCAATCCCAAACCCCAACTTCCAATGGCATGACAGGTGCCATGAGTACGGACAGCGGCGCCAAACCCGCCGTTCACCATTACCAAAGCGGTGTTTCGCCCGGGCAAGACGCCTCATGTGCTCTTAATTCCCTGCGACAACAACCTGTTATGAACCTTCAAGTAAAAAGCGAAAGAAGAAGGAAAGACAGGGTGGAAATCTGTTTGGACGTGAAGTGGGCTAACCGCAATGGCCGTCTCGCCGACTTATCTGAAGGTGGTTGCTATATCGACACGTTAGGTGAAGTATTCCCCGGTGAGGTGGTGAAAATCGCGATAAGTCTGCCAGATGGTCGTGCTCTCTGGCTCGAGGGTGTGGTCGCCCACTGCACGCCTCGACTCGGCTTTGGAGTTCGCTTCATCAATCTTAACGATGAACAGCGAGCAGATATTCGAAGGCTTCTAAGCGAGTCGTCAGAAGATACTGACTCGATTTCGCTTGGCCCAGTCCAACTGGATTTACTTGAAGGCCAGGCAATGTGAACCAGCGGGAATCCTCAAGAAAGGCAAGTTTTGTTAGAAATAACCGTTAAAAACGTTTTTGACACTCAGAAGGTTTAGTAAGGTACAATTAGCCATCCTGCTCATTGCTTTGTCGATTCGTCGACATTGTGCCATTGACGCGATTAATCGCGTTCGCCACTCCTCCGGTGGTACTTCGCCCAGTAACAATCCAGATACCCAATTTGGCTGATCGTGTCGGTCAACAGTGAGGGTTTATCTCGTGTGGGCTGACTTGCAGGCGACTATTCATGAATCTTGACCCGATACATACAAGGATAGGAAACCAAAGGTTTTCAGTACTCTTAGTGGATGACAATGCGGCGAACTTGAGTCGCATCCATGACTTACTCTCTAAGTCAGGGCTCGAATTCGACCTTGAATGTGCCACGACACATATCGCCGCGCTGAATGCGTTTGCCCGCAACTCTCACGACGTCGCCATCATCGACTCGCCTTTTGGGAATGCCGTAAGCATTTTAAGAGAAGCCTCTACCCTCGACTGTTCAGTTCCGATGATTGTGCTCACTTCGGATTCGGGCCGTGAGGTGAGCGATGCAATGCGAAACAACGCGGCCGACTGCATCGTTAGATCCTACCTTTCGCCAACAGTGCTGGAACGCGCAATCTGCCTGGTAGTTGAGCGAGCGGGTTTACGTGAACTTCAGAACCAGAACGAACAGCGTTACCTGGGACTCATCGAAAACGCCAGCGACATCATTTACACGCACGACCTGGAAGGTAACTATACTTCGGTAAATCAGGCCGTCTCTAAACTCACAGGCTACAGCATCGAGGAAGCTCTTAAGCTGAACGTCTCACAGGTCGTGGCCCCTGAGGAGATCGAACAAGCGCGGGGCATGCTGCGCCGAAAGGTCGAGGAGCAGAACCAGACTTGTTATCGAACTGAGATCGTTACAAAAGATGGCCGTCGAGTCCCGATCGAAGTAAGCACACACCTCATCTACAGACACGGTAGGCCGGTTGCTGTGCAGGGAATTGCGCGGGACACGACCAGCCGTCTCGAGGCCGAATCGGCCCTGAAAGATAGTGAGGAACGCTATCGAGAGCTGTTTGAGAACGCCAACGATATTGTTTACACGCATGACCTCAAAGGGAACTTCACTTCGCTAAACCGTACCGGAGAACGGATCACTGGTTACTCTCGTGAAGAAGCATCCCGAATGAACATCTCTCAGGTGGTCGCGCCGGAACACGTTGATGCTGTTCTTAAACGTATGGCCAGCAAGATCACGCCTAACGACTTCACTCTTTACCAACTTGATCTCATCGCAAAAGACGGACACCGGGTCTCGCTCGAAGTGAACACTCGATTGATTTTCAAGGACGGTAAGCCCTTCGCCGTTCAGGGAATTGCCCGGGACGTCACCGACCGAAAGATTGCTGACGAGGCATTGCGAGCCAGTGAACAGCTGTATCGACAGATCATCAACGAAGCTAACGACGTCATCTGCCGCATCAACATGAGAGGTCGTTTCACTCTCGTTAATCCAGTCGCTGCTCGCCTGCTGAGGTATTCAGAGGAAGAACTGATCGGCACTGACGTTCTGGATCTGGTCCGCCCCGATTACCGAACCACGATCCAGAGGGTCTACAAAGAGCAGGTAAAACAGCGGATTCCCACCACCTATTTTGAGTTTCCAGCCGTTGCCAGGGACGGCACGGAAATCTGGGTCGCGCAGAATCTGCAACTCATTTACGAAGGCGGCAAGATTGTCGGGATGCAAGCTGTGGCTCGTGACATTTCAGACCGCAAGGCGATGGAAGAGAGTTTGCGCAAGAGTGAAGAACGTTACCGGGCCTTCGTCGAGCACAGTTCGGAAGCCATCTGGTGCGTCGAGTTTTCAGTTCCATGTCCCACCGATTTGACAGCAGAAGAACAGATTGAGCATTTGTACCAGCACGGTTACCTGGCCCAGTGCAACAACGTGTTGGCTCAGATGTACGGTCTGTCTCGAGCCTCAGACATAGTCGGAACGCCAATGAGCAAACTACTGCCACGCTCCAACAAGCAGAACCTTCGTTATCTGAAAGCCTTTATCCATTCGAAGTACCGACTTTCTGACGCCGAATCTTTCGAGACCGATCGAGATGGAAGCTCAAGGTGGTATCTCAACAACCTCGTGGGCGTGGTTGAGAACGGCGCCCTTGTAAGAGCCTGGGGTACACAGAAAGACATTTCCGAAACGAAACGAGCTGCTCAGGAGGTTGAAGAAGCAAATCGACGGGCACTTGAAGACTATGACCGGCTGGTTGAGAGAATCGCCAAACTGGGACAAACACTTGGGCAAGCTCGTGATTTGACGTCCATCTTGCGGGCCGTCAGGAATTTTGCCGTTGTCTCAGTGCCTTGCGATGGAATGATGATTTCGCTTTACGAACCGGACAAGGAGACGAGAAGAGCGGTCTATTGCTGGACCGACGGTGCAGAAGTCGATCCGGGAGCAGTCGACAACATTCCGGTCAAGGACGGAATGACCGGTCGAGCAATCAAGACGGGCTCAATCGTGATCGATAACGAGTTCCACAAGACGACCGGGAAAGTTGCAACAGTTGGAAAGGTTGATGATGAAGAGTTCATACCAAAGTCAGCACTGTCAGCACCGATGGCGGTTATGGGAAGAGTCGTTGGTTGCATCGAGATCCAGTGTTATGACGAAGGCGCATATAGCCAGGAACATGTAACTGCGATGCGCATGGCTGCAAACCTTGCCGCTAACGCGGTAGAGAACGTCGGCCTGATTCAACGAGAACGCGAAAAAGCGGAACAGCTTCGGCAGTCGCAGAAGATGGAAGCCGTCGGACAACTCGCCGGCGGAGTTGCGCATGATTTCAACAACCTGCTAACGGCGATCACCGGCTACAGTGATCTTTCGTTGCGCAAAATTGAAACTAATCATCCACTGCGACGCAATCTTGAAGAGATAAAGAAAGCAGGCACGAGGGCAGCTTCACTTACGCGGCAACTGTTGGCGTTTAGTCGCAAACAGATGTTGCAGGCGGAGGTCCTTGATTTGAATTCAGTCGTCGATGACATGGACAAAATGTTGCGACGGTTGATTGGTGAAGACATCGACCTGGTGACTTTGCTTGATCCCGCGATCCATCCAATCAAAGCCGATCCTGGTCAGATCGAACAGACACTTATGAACCTTGCCGTCAACGCTCGCGACGCGATGCCGACTGGCGGAAAGCTGACGATCGAAACTGGACAAAAATATCTCGACAAGACGTATGCGAAGAACCACGTTGCCGTAAACCCCGGCATGTACATCATGTTGGCTGTGAGCGACAACGGAACCGGAATGGATGAGGAAACGAAACGCCGCATTTTTGAACCGTTCTTCACGACCAAAGAAATAGGCAAGGGAACGGGCCTCGGGCTGTCGACTGTCTACGGAATCGTGAAGCAAACCGGTGGCAATATTTGGGTTTATAGCGAACTCGGAAAAGGCACCACTTTCAAAGTATATCTGCCGGTCGCTGAAGAAGTTGTTTCAGCTACGGATATGAAACCTGCGTCGCCGGAAATCCCACAGGGTCGCGAAACCATTCTGCTCGTTGAAGACGAAGAGATGGTAAGGACTCTTACCTGCGAAGTATTGCAAACCTGCGGCTATCGGGTACTCAGCGCCGCGAATGGTGAAGAAGCTTGCGAGATTAGCAGTAACTTCGAAGGCGATATTGATTTGATTATTACCGATGTGGTTATGCCACAGATGGGCGGACGCGATCTGGCCGAGCGCCTGGCTGCGACAAGGCCCAACACGAGCGTGCTCTATATGTCTGGTTACACGGACGATGCGATCGTTCGCCACGGCGTGCTTGATAAGAACATGCCATTTTTACAGAAACCGTTTTCCCCGGATTCATTGGCCCGGAAAGTAAAGGAAGTGTTAGATGACGTTAACACCCCAGCTGTCGCCTGATGCATTTGTCGACTTCATCCCGAAAGGATCCACGATTATGTCAATGCACGCGCTTGTAATTGACGATGAGGCACCCATCAGAGGGTTTGTAGCCCAGGTTCTCGCCGAGGAAGGATGGGAAGTTAGTGAAGCCTCATCTGCCGAACATGCTTTCGAAATGCTCCGTGAGAAGGAATGGTGTGTTGTTTTCTGTGACGTGATGATGGGAGGTGCTGATGGGTTCAGTGTCTTACGTCGATTCAAAGAAGAACTACCTCAGACCAAAGTTGTTCTGATGACTGGTCACGGAAGTGCAGCTGGCGCGCTCGATGCCACAGCGTTTGGTGCGTACGACTATCTGCTTAAACCATTTGGTGTCGAAGAGTTGCGCTCGCTGTCGCACGCAGTGTTGGAACGACTCGCGAACCGCCCTCATCACAGAGTTGTGAGAAATCAACCTACGACCTCGCTTTACGACTCACAGGTCCATCTGATCGGTCGGAGTGAGGCCTTTATAGAAGTCATGAAACAGGTCGGACGTGTTGCTGCAACCAACCTCCCGGTGTTGCTAACGGGTGAATCGGGAACTGGTAAAGAAGTAGTTGCATCGGCACTTCATCACCGCAGCGAACGCTCTGAAAAACCGTTTGTTGCAGTAAACTGCGGCGCCATTCCTGCGGAACTAATCGAGTCAGAACTATTTGGTCATGTGAGAGGTTCTTTTACCGGAGCCGATAAGGATCGACGTGGGCTTTGGGAAGAGGCAGACGGCGGAACAGTTTTTCTTGATGAGATTACTGAGACTACTCCCGCATTTCAGGTGAAGTTGTTACGCGCCTTGCAAGAGGGAGAGTTCCGGCGTGTGGGATCGAATAAGGTGCAGAAGGTAGACGTGCGTGTCATCGCCGCAAGCAATAGAGACGTCGAAGGCGAAGTCACAGCAAAAAGATTTCGACAGGATCTTTTCTATCGTTTGAATGCTGTTTCGATCGTTCTGCCACCGCTGCGTGAGCGACGCGAAGATGTCTTGCCACTTGCCAAGAGTTTTGCTGAACAAGTCTATTCACTGAATCCTTCCGTTTCGTTCTCACCAGAAGCGTTAACACTTCTGGAGAGGTATTCCTGGCCGGGAAATATTAGGGAACTGGAAAACGCCGTAGTGCGTGCGGCGGCAATGTGTGACGGGACAATCCGACTTCAGGATCTGCCTGATCGGATTAGAGATTACCGAGAGGATGCAGAAGAGACAGTGAATACTCAAACCACTTCAACAATTGAAGACGCTCCGACAACCGTCGAGCCGTTAACGACATTGTCCGAGATTGAAGGTCGCTACGTTGCCAAGGTATTGGCCCACACGGGTGGGAACAAGCAGGCGGCCGCGCGTATTCTCGGCGTTGATCGAAAGACGCTTGACCGTATGATCAAGCGGCACGGCATCGAACCCAACAAGGTTTCGCGTTTTCCTTCGCGGGCCGCGTAACGGCGCGAACGAATTCACCATTATTGAGCGCAGTGCGCTCTGTCCTCTTTATTGATTGACTGTTGCCGACTCGCTAACGGATTGCTTCTGGCTTGTAGTCTGATTGATGCGTCTTAAGCGAATGCGACGGATGCGTCGGCGCTCAAGGCGCTCGACTTCAAAACGCAAGTCCTCAAACTCAACGACGTCACCTTGCTGCAAGAGGCGCCCGGCCTGGGCCATGAGGAAACCAGCAATCGTGGTGTAGCCACCGTCTTCGGGCAGTTGCAGTTTGAGACGGCGATTTGCGTCACGTACGGCGAGCATGCCGCTTAGCAGGATTGTGCCGTCAGGTTCGTTGATAATCTGCGCTCGTACCTCTTCGTCGTACTCGTCATTTATCTCACCTACGATCTCTTCAAGCAGATCCTCCAGCGTGACGATGCCTTCCATGCCACCATGTTCATCGACCACCATCGCCAGGTGAGTGCGCGAGCTTTGCATCTGTCTTAAGGTGCTGCCCAGCCGCGCGGTCGCGGGAATAAATTTTGGTGGGTGAAGAAGGTTCTCGACGCGGAAATCGCCGCCCGGCGGTTGTTCGAGAAATGGTTCCAGATCGCGGCGCACCAGAATTCCCACAATATCGTCTACGTTGCCTCGATAGACAGGCAGACGCGAGTAACCAAAACCGCGAAACGCTGCTTTTACTTCTTCGAAGGTTGCCGTTATGGGAAGTGCAGAGACAGAAGTGCGAGGAACCATCGCTTCCCTCACTTCGGCGTCCGTAAATTCGAACACCTTGTCGATCAGCTTCTGTTCCTCTTCCTTGACGTGCCCACTCTGTCGCGAGATCTCGATCAGCTGACGCAGTTCTTCCTCGGTGTATATCGAGGCGTGCTCACCTGATGGATGCAGGCCGAACAGGCGAACGGTACGTGTTCCCGCCCAATCCAGTAGTCGGATGGGCCAACGAAAAACCTTGTAGAAGATCCGCATCGGCACGGCAATGGCCAGCGCAGTTTTCTCTGCACGCTCGAGCGCAAGAGTTTTTGGTGCGAGTTCTCCGAGCACGATGTGAAGAAAAGTGATGACGGAAAACGCTATGGCAAACGCGATGGTGTGGAGAAGCGTCTCTGAGATTCGACCTTTGAGTGGGATCTCCAGAAGGTGAGCGACAGCCGGTTCGCCGATCCATCCGAGTGCGAGTGAAGCGAGTGTGATGCCGAGTTGGGTGGCGGAGATGTAGGCATTAAGGTTGTCTACAAGATCCAGAAGTATCTTAGCTCGTTTGTTTCCCGCGTTTGCGAGGGTGACGATGCGCGATCGGCGTACCCCAACGAGGGAAAATTCCGAAGCTACGAAGAAGCCGTTGGCCAGCACGAGCAGGAAAACTATTACCAGGTTGAGAATCTGAATCATGTTTGTGGGGATTATACGTTGTCCGTGGCCTGTGGTCAGTTGTTCGTGGTCAGGTGTCAGTTGGTCTTCCCGACCTGGGACTTGGGTCTTGGGCCTTTTATCTGCGTTCTCTGCGTCTCTCCGATCCCTGCGTTAACTTTGTCTCGACTGGAGCACTTAAGACACTAGACAAGAAAGCGCAGAGATCGCTGAGTCGCAGACGACGCAGAGAGCAAGGCTCAAGACCCTACCAACGGACAACTTACTGCCCGTTACCCAAAACGCCTCGGAAATAAAGTCGTCGATCGGGGCATTCCATCTCGTCATGCGACTTCGCTTGTCTCGCCAGATCATCAAAGCTCAATAAACCACAGTGCTTACCTAATGGCACGATCGTTGTAATGAGGTCCATCGGTGAATAGAGCACCTTCCTTAGGCCAGGAAGGTTTTCCAGGGAAAGAGAGCGCAGAACTCCTTTTAACGGTAATCGGACTGTTCTGCGCTCTTCTTGTTTCTTGAGATGCATCTCAAACTTCCAACTCCAAATTCCAAATTCCAAATTCCATTCTCGAATCTCTTCCCTCGCCCAGTGGCATAACAGATGCCAATTACAACAGCGCAGCGCACTAAACGCTGCATAAGTGCTCCGAGTGAGGCAGGATGGACCAGCGTTTTGCCTCCCATCTTATACAGATTGCCTCAGGCCCTCGCACCAATTACTTACTCGGCCGGCCATCTCGAAACCTCTCGCAGCAGCACTTCTTTAAAAAAGCACTGTTAAGGATTTTCCCGAC
This sequence comes from Pyrinomonadaceae bacterium, assembly GCA_036554845.1. Lineage (GTDB taxonomy): Bacteria > Acidobacteriota > Blastocatellia > Pyrinomonadales > Pyrinomonadaceae > PSRF01. Next base: position 7,296 of record DATBMP010000027.1, on the reverse strand, counting down.
GATGTCCACTTCCAAACCAGAACAATTTCTGCTAACCGCCTCGCTGTTGCTGATCGCCCTACTCAACGTCACGGCGATGGGCCAGCAGCAATTTCTCGCACCCAACTTATCTGCCAGTGAAATACGAGTTCAGATCAACTTTGAACCACCGCAATTAACTCCCTCAGCAATACTCGCCGGATTCATAGCTGCCGAAACTCGCACGCGTCAGGCCCTTAACCAACACACTTTCAAACGCGAAGTCGTACTGCAAACCATTGGTCCTAATGGTGAGGTGACTGGTGAGTACGTTCGCAACTCGCAGTTTCTCTTCGACGATCAAGGCAAACGGATCGAACGAGTTCTGTTTCATCCTCCCTCAACCATCCGCGAGATGAGAATTACGAAGGAAGACATACAGGATCTCGCAGGGGCACAGCTGCTGGGCATCGATATTGTCGAGTCAGGCAAGTACCACCTGACCTATGTTGGTCCCGAGCTCTTAGAAGGACGTGAAACATGGGCCATCGATGTGGAACCTATTACTCAACCGAATCCTCATCGGATGCGTGAACGCTTCTTCATAGGTCGTGTTTGGATCAGCGAGTTGAACTTCCAGATCGTTAAGGTCAGTGGTGTTGTGGAGCCACAAGGTAAGCAACGGTTTCCACACTTCGAAACCTGGCGCGAGCCCGGTGACAGCAGCGTTGCGTATTTCCCCGCACGGACCACCGCTGATCAGGTTCTTCACTTTACTAACTCCAGCGTCCACTACCGAATCAAAGTCCGCTACTACGAGTACAAGCAGTTTGCCAGCAAGGTCACGGTAACGGACCTGGAAGAACTCTCAAGCAATTGAAACCCGACAACTCTCATTTTGTAACGCCATGAAAACCCAGCTTCTATCCTCTTTAATCCTAATCCTCGCCATCGTCGGCCTCGCTTCTGCACAGCAAGTTGAAGCGTGTGCCGAGAACCGAAATGCACCGCCCGTGAGCGCGTACTACTGGCCACCCGACACGGAAGTGAGGGTCTATCTCGTTCGTGACATGTTTACGGAAGAGCAGCAACAGACGTTGTTCGCCGCTATGGAAGATTGGACCAAGGCGTCAAATGGTGTTGGTGCCGGTGTGAAGTTCAAATACGCCGGTGAAGTCCGAGGACTGGTGAACTGCAATGGTTGCCTCACCGTTACTCGACGTGAAGTCTTCAAATACGATCGAAAGCACTACGCCTTCTTCAATCCACTCAAACGAGATGAACAGGGACTACTGATCTCAGCATGGATCGACTTCGACTTTTCCACGACTAAGCCACAAGCACTCCGCGGATTCATGTCCCACGAATTAGGTCACGGAATGGGATTGTGGGACTGCAAGACCTGCAAGAAGAAGCAGACGATTATGAACGCCTTTCCGGGAATCAACAAAGACAATGGATTGATTGAGCCTTCAGTATGTGATCTCGAAGTCGTGAAGCAGGTTTACCAGCTTGAGCGACGCGTGGCGGGCAATATGTCAAACGCGGGCAACTAGCAACCTTTGACTCGTGCTGAGTTTGGCCTCGTACCACTCGGCGCGGTTCCGGCTTTGCACAAATAGTCCGTTTCCCGCTGTCGCGGCTTGCCGCATCCCTTGCGGTAAGCCTTAGGCTTACCGAAAAGGGGCATCGGTAATTAGGCTATGCCTGAAAATTCGCCATTTGAGGCGTAGCCTCCACAAAATTAGTTTGAGCAGACGGTAAGCCAAAGGGCTTAACGCAAGGGATGCGGCAAGCCGCGACCACGGGAACCGACTTTTTGTGCAAAGCCCCTGGACACCATCAAACATGAACCAAACACTCCGCCAGCTCCTGGTAACAATTTTGACGGCATTAGTCCTCGCGGTTTCGACGAATGCTGAGTCGAGTGTTTCACCTTGCAAGGTTGGTCCAAACGAAGATCGCTCGGGCTTCTGGACCTGGCCCGCTAACGCACGTGTGAAGGTGTTTATCGTATCGGGTGATTTCAAAGCCGAAGAACTACCTCACTTGTTGGCTCCACTTGAGAAGTGGAATGCCAGCGGACGCCTAACCAACACCGGAGTTGAATTCAAATTTGTCGGCGAAGTCCGTAAACCTGAGCAGTGCGAGAACTGCCTGACTTTGAAGCGCGGAGCTGTACTCGACGAAAAGCAACGTCACGTGACGGAGCTCCATGCATTCAGCGTTCGAAGTGATCGCATCATTACGCATGCTTCAATTGTCATCGATTCGCGTCTTAACGATCGAAAGTCGTTGCGTAGCGCAGTAGCACACGAGATCGGCCACAGCCTTGGTTTGAGCGATTGCTACAACTGCGCTGCGCGAAGCACGGTGATGCTTCAACTCAAGGCCCTTAACGTTTGGAACGAGATGGAGGGACCAACCTCGCTCGATATCGCTCAGGTCCGCCAGGCTTATAACGAACTGAGCGTCCGTTCTTTAAGCGTCGTTTCGGTTGATGAGGGTGAAGAACCCATCGACGATGACATGCCCCTAGTGGTCCCTGAACCGTGAACGAGCGGCACGGCTAATGCCATATACAAGCACAGAGTCACCCGAGGGGACGTAAGCCCCGGGAAACTGGGGCAAAAGTCTCATGCGTTCTGCCCAGTTGATGCCATTTGCACCTCTCAACTCCTCGATGACGGTTTTCTGATTTCAAATTTACTCGACCCTACAAAAGCACCTATGGCTCCGACGAAAACACAATGGCCCCGAATTCTGGTAGTCGATGACGATACGGACATTGCCGATCTGCTGACTGAGCTCCTCGAGAGCGATTACGAATGTCATTCAGCGAACTCTGCCGAAACAGCATTGGCCCAATTAAAGGAAAGCAGGTTTGAACTGGTGCTGAGTGACATCACCATGCCCGGTATGAGTGGATTGGAGATGATCCCCCAGGTCAAGAGACTCAATCCCGACACCGTCGTAGTGATGATCAGCGGTATGCAGACTGTTGAAAGTGCAATCGGCGCGTTGCGTCTCGGTGCCTTTGACTACTTGATGAAACCTTTCGATCTGCGTCAGGTCGAGGCGGTCGTCAAGCGCGCTCTCGAACATCATGAGTTGATCGTTGCAAAGCAGCGCTACGAAACACAGTTGCAAGAGTTGGTCGAGAAGCGAACGGCTGAACTCGATCGCGCACTCGGATCATTAGAAGACGCCTATCGCTCAACGCTGAAGGCTTTAACGGTGGCGCTGGAGACTCGCGATTCAGAAACGCATGGCCATTCAGAGCGTGTGGTTCGTTACAGTTTGCGCCTTGGTCGCGAATACGGACTGGATGCAGGACAGATGAAGGCGTTGGAGTTTGGGTCGTTGTTGCACGACATTGGAAAGATTGGCGTGCCAGATTCGATTTTGCGCAAGCCAGGAAAGTTGACGGATGAAGAATGGGTGCGGATGCGTGAACATCCGGCGCATGGGCAACAGATTCTGCGGGGCATTGAGTTTTTGGAAGGCGCGGCGCGAGTTGTGGCCCAGCATCACGAGAAGTGGGATGGATCAGGTTATCCATCACGATTGAAAGCTCATGATATCGACGTCTGCGCACGGATCTTTGCAGTAGCTGACGCGTTCGATGCGATGACTAGCGACCGTGTCTATCGACGAGGTCGATCATATGAAGCCGCCGTTCTCGAACTCGACGATTGTTCAGGTCAGCACTTTGATCCCACCGTGGTAGAAGTTTTCAAGCGGATTTCCAAAGAAACGTGGGAGTGCATTCGAATCGAATCTGATAGCTCTTTCGCAAAGAATGTTGTCCTGCGCTCAGAATGGATGAGTGACAACACGGCAATGACCGCTGTGCCGGCCCTGGCAGAACTCACCAGCGTCACCTACTGACTCGTTACCACCCTGGAAAATAAACTAGTCACCATGTCCTCAACACTTCAACAAGCAATCGCAGAGATCCTACCGTTCGCCCTGGAGCCACACGATGTAGCGGTCGATCGTCGCATTCTGATCGTTGATGACGAAGACTTCATTCGCAATTTGTTTGCCGATTTCCTATCGACAAAATATGAATGCACGACTGCATCCTCTAGTGACGAGGCCCTGCTTCATCTCAATGTCGATCGATACGCGCTCGTGATCTCAGATGTAAACATGCCTGGACGAAATGGCGTCGAGCTGCTTCGTGAGGTCGTCACGCGCTATCCGGACACGATGGCCATCATGGTCTCAGGAGTTGATCGTCCGCAACGAATTCGCGATGCGATGAACCTGGGTGCATTTGATTACTTGATCAAGCCTATCGAACTCGAGGTGCTTGGTTTTTCGGTTGAGAAAGCATTGCAAAAGCGATCGCTGACCTTGATGGCGAGAAAGTACAAAGCCGATCTCGAGCGGCAGAATACGGAACTGGCGAATCGAAAAGCGGAATTGGAACGGTTGCAAGCACAGTTGGTCCACAGCGAGAAGATGGCCAGTTTGGGCCAGCTCGCTGCGGGAATCGCGCATGAGCTCAATAACCCGGCAGGATTCATCCACGGGAACATGGACGTTTTGTCTCATTATGCCGCCGGTCTGGTCCAGTTACTCGAGGCCTACGACGGAATTCAACTTCCCACAGAGACCGATAAGCGCCTGCAAAGGATCAAAGACGAGATCCACTATTCATTGTTGATGGAGGAGATCGGGTCGATCATTGCCGATTGCAAAGAAGGTGCAGTTCGAATTCGCGATGTCGTGCAGAACCTGCGCGTCTTTTCGCGACTGGATGAAGCGGAAGTGAAACAGATCGATATTCACGAAGGTATCGACTCAACGATTCGCCTGCTCTCTCGTTACTACCTTTCGGGCCATCTTCAATTGCATCGCGACTACGGCACGTTACCGCCAGTTAGTTGTTTTGCGGGCCAGTTGAATCAGGTTTGGATGAATCTTCTCGTTAATGCCGCGCAATCGATAGCAAGTACTGGGGAAGTACGGATCGTCACGCGTACTGAAGATGGTTTTGTGGTGGTCCAGGTGTCCGATACCGGCTGTGGCATTGCACCGGAGAATCTCAAGAAGATCTTTGATCCCTTCTTCACGACCAAACCGGTAGGTGACGGCAGCGGGCTCGGGCTCTCCATCTCATACGGAATTGTCGAACGGCATGGTGGCACGATTACGGCGGAAAGCACCGTCGGTAAGGGAACCACCTTCACCGTGAGGATTCCGGTGGAAGCAAGGTTTTTCGATCTATCTCACTAAACACTCAGTTATTAATCCCTGGAGGTTTCCCATGACTTACAAACTTCTAATTGTTGACGATGAGTTGCCCAACCTCAGATTGCTCGAGCGGCTATTCCGTCACGACTATCAAGTTCTCACTGCTTCATCCGGACACGAGGCAATCAAGCTCCTGGAACAGAACGATGTCGCGACGATCGTTACCGACCAACGTATGCCCGAGATGACCGGCATCGAGCTGCTGAAAAAGACTGACGAGTTAAGACCACACATGGTCCGCATTCTCCTCACCGGCTACACGGACGTGGAAGCACTCGTCGAAGCGATCAACTGCGGTTTGGTTTACATGTACGTCAGCAAGCCGTGGAACAACGACGACCTCAAGTTACGCATCAGCCGAGCAATGGACCACTATGGTCACAACAAGCGTCGATACTCGCTCGAGCTGAACAACACGCGTTTGCAGGGTCGTGTCGAGCACCTAAAACTCGGTTTCGTTCGGACCATTGCGGAAGCGCTGAAGTCACGCGACAAATGGATATACGACCATTCAGTACGAATGAGTCAGTTTGTTGACCGAGTCTGCCTGGGTCTCAATCTGAGCGAGGCTGAAACTATCCAGATCTCCGCAGCGGCAACGTTGCATGATATCGGCGCACTGTGTAACTCGGTTGGAGTCGCGTGTTGTGCAGGATGTTCGAATAGTGAAGCATTTCGTCTCGCGCAGAAGCAGACAGAAGATGGCGCTGAGATGTTGTTGTCGATGCCGGAGTTCGATGCGGTGGCCGAGGTGATCAGGTTCCAGCACGAGAGCTACGACGGCAGTGGTAAACCACGGGGCTTGATCGGCGATCAGATTCCCTTAGGTTCACGACTAATGCGCGTTGCCGCCGAGTATGATTTTCTGACTTCGCCGGTTTCGAACTCGCCAGTCAGTCACTCGCAAGCGATCGCTAGTATGAGACAGAGGGCCGGCCGGGAACTCGATCCAGAAATTGTTCAGATTTTTGCTGAATTGACCTTCGATGGTCTGTTCAGTCAAAAGAGCTATCAAACCCAGCCACTCGATACTAACCTCGTGCTGCAGCAGGTTTTCTAAGAGAAGAATTGTTCGCAATTCGAACGCCCGGGCAATTTTTTTGCCTGGGCGTTATTGTGTGCCGGCCCGGAACCGGAAGTTTTGCCCCATTATTGCTTTAACTGATTTGAAGGCGCTCCTGGTTTCTGCCTCACGGCGACCAGACGGGCCGATAAAACCTCGATGTAGAACACCGAGTCGCCGCAACAGAACAGGTTGAGCCCGAACCCAGCCAGTGCCCAGCCAAATCAAACTGAAAGAATCAAGGAAGCCCCAATGAACTCAATCCTTTCCTATCACTCGATTAGCAAACCAGCCGAACCGATGCCAGGTGAAGTTGATGTCTCACCAGAAAATTTCGAACAGCAGTTGATATGGATCGCGTGCAAGCGCACGGTGGTACCAATCAGCGAAACTTTGATGGCCCGCTCAGGTATGACAGCGGTTACTTTCGACGACGGATTTCGTGACAACCTAACCAGGGCCTTGCCGCTGCTTGAAAGGTATCAGATTCCCGCAACCTTCTTTATCACGGCCGGATACATTGGTCGCGTAGGCTATTTGACCGGGGATGATGTACGAGAACTCGGTAGCCATCCGCTGGTGACGATCGGTGCGCACGGACTTTGGCATCGTCATTTCACGCAGCTCTCGAAAGAGAATGCTCGCAATGAGTTGGTAGAGTCGAAGCGATTACTCGAGCACCTGAGCCGTCAACGTGTGGAGTTTATGTCATGGCCTTATGATGAATCGAATGATCGGCTGGAACGGTTGAGTGCGGAGTGCGGATTTCGCGCGTCATGGTCGGGATGGAAGGCAAGCGACTCGCAGTATTCATACCGACGGGTGCCAGTGTTGCGCGGAGATAACATCCACCGCTTCATCGCGAAGGTGAAGCGCGCGACCAGCCCGGTTGAATTGGCTGAACGCAAGTTGTCTGAGATCAGAAACCGCACATCGCTGTCGCGGTTGTGGCAGCGTGGCGTCGTGGCACGTCGTGCGACTGCGATGTGGTAATGCGGTCAGTTGTTGGT